>JADFOB010000009.1 GCA_022563055.1 Planctomycetota bacterium | reverse complement strand
GATAACCTAGCTTTAACGTGTTCAAGTGGGGATGTATTTGACTTAAACGGCACAGGCACCCAGATTACTATTATGGACAAAATTCGTGTAATCTCGTGTGATACTCTGGGAGATGTAAGTGCTTTCAGTACCTTCACAATAACTAATTTCTTAGTTCAGGCTGCTACTACGACGGGACTAAGTTTCTCTGGTGCTCTAGGAAATGTGCGTATCGCTGGAGGTACATTCACTGTAGCCGCTGGTATTGTGTTTGACTTAGGCACGGCAACAGCAGATGGTTTCGGCTTTTTAGATGTTAATATCGACAACGCCTCTGGTACGACAGGTATCGACATCGCGGCCTCTGGGGCCAACATCAACTCTGGTGGGCAAGGGGTTATCCAGAACTGTACCTTCCTCACCAATGGGTCTTTTTCTACCTCCGGGTATACTGCGGGTGATAACAAGTGGACAATGAAGGGTTCTCCGGGTGTGCCTCGTAGTACAGCAACCGCTTGTTGGCACTGCCGTAGCCCAACGGGTTCTCCAGGACGTCATCCGCCCAGTTGATGTCGGGCGGAGCCCGACCTAGGGCTTCCGCGGGCTCTGCCCGATTGCACGTCTTTGCCGGCACGGACTTGGCTGTCACTTCGTGAGGAAGCGGGTAACAGCGTTGACACCCGGCGCGACACGACGCTGCCAGCGTTGCGATTCGCGTTGGTGGGTGCGTGCCCCATTGGGTCAAGACAACAGGCAGAATCTGCCGACAGTGGAGGTACTGCGTCAGGAGGACGCGACGAGTTTCACCTACTCGGCTCAGGATGAGCGCTATGACGGATTGGTCGACGCTACGGGAACGCGTGGAAGGGAAGTGGCAGATCCCGCTGCTTGTCCTCTCCCTTGCCATGTTCGGGGGAGCGTTCCTACGCATACGTCCCACCCCTACCCGGGTTCCTCTGGAAGACAGTCTCGAATACATGGATACGTTTATTGCGGGCGGTCTATACGAGCGCGCCGGGGCCCTGGGGAATACGCTGTTGGCGTTTGAGGAGTTCGACGCCGCGCAGCGAGCAGCGGTACACCTGCGGATGGCCAGGGCGTCGTTCGACCGGGCCAGCCAGGAGCGAGCGCGGACCGCTGAAGCGGGGCACGTGGTTGTTGAACACTACGACGAGGCGACAGCGCACGGGCTTGTACTGACGGCTGAGGACCACAGGAAATTGGGCGAAGTCCATGAGTGGCAAAGGCAGTTTGCGCCAGCCGTCGCACATTATGACAAGGCTCTGGCAAAGGGGGTTGAGCAGGCGTCGGAACTGCGTCAGCGCCAGTGGTTGCTCAAAGAGCGGCTGGGCGCCGAGCCGGACGAGCTTGCTGGCCTGCTCGACTCGTTTCTGACGAGCATCGAAGATCATCGGCTGGATTTGAGGTTGTGGGCGATCGATCAGAAAGTGGGCTTGCTTGGGGAGATGGGCAAGCTCGACGAGGCGGCAACCTTGCTCGCCCGCCACGCCGATCGCCTTCGGAATTCCGACTTCAAGGAGGAGCTGGCGTTCCTGGAGGCACTGGTGTTGTACAGGGGCGGGCACTACGACGAGGCGGAGGCGTACCTCCGCACGATCCGAAACCGTGTCGGCACGGTCGACGACGTTCACGCCAAGACGGGTTGGCTGCTCGGGCGTATCGTGTTGGAGGACGGTGGTCCTCAGCGACCCTACGAAGCCATCTCCTTTTTTACCGATGTGATCACCCATCACGCCGGTCGCGCCTATGCGGTTGCCAGTCGCCTTGGTGTCGGAGAGGCCCTGGCGACACTCGAACGCCATGACGGAGCGTTGGAGGCGTTTCGTATCGCGATCGAGGAACTCGCCGCGCTCCACCCCGGTGCGCCACGAGGTCTGATCAACCGCGATGTTCTTCGGGTGTCGCTCGGCATGATGTCGCAGCACCAGCGCGCCGGCGGGGATCTTGGTGCGGCGCTGGCCTACGCCGAGCTTGCGGCGGAGCTTGTCGAT
This sequence comes from Planctomycetota bacterium, assembly GCA_022563055.1. Next base: position 10,825 of record JADFOB010000009.1, on the reverse strand, counting down.
CCGGATATCGCGGAGCAGCGAGCAGCCGTTCTACAACAACTCGGGCAGGCTCAGGAACTCCGGGCCCAGGAGTTGGGTCAAGACGCCGAGGTCGCCGCAGCCGATCAGCAAGAGGACGCAGCGGTCAGGGCGACGGACTTGACGGAGCGATCGGGGATGATGTTCGCTAGGGCTGCGGCGACATTCGTGACCGTATCACAGATTCACACGCTGAACGAGTGGCGTTCGGCGGATTCGAGCTGGCGCGCTGCGGAGTTGTTCACGCGGGCCGGCCAACTCGGGCGGGCGGTGAAGCTCTTTCGGGCCTTTGCCACGGAGCGCCCGGACCATTCGCTGGTGCCGCGAGCTTGGCTTCGGATCGGGCAGCTCCACCAGGCGATGGGGGATTTGTTGTCGGCGATCGAGGCCTACAAGCAAGGTTATCGAGATTATCCGCGAACCTTGGACGGTTCGCGGGCGTTGATCCCGCTGGCGCGTTGTTACCTTGCCTTGGGCTTGGACAATGACCCGCTGGCCGAGAAGACGCTTCATCTGGTCCTCGAGGATTCGGAGGTCTTTACCCCGGAGGCTCCCGAATTTGCCGACGCGCTCTTTCTGATGGGAGAGGTTCTCAACCGTCGAGGTGAATACGAGCGAGCTATCGGCACGTTGGAGGAGGCGTTGGACCGCTATCCGGACGATCCTCGCGCCTGGCACGCCCGCCCACTTCTGGCGGATTCGTATCGCCAGAGCGGGCTGGTGCTCAAGAAGGAGGTTGCCGACGCAACCACCGCGGCTGAGATCGCACACATCCGCGAGGAGTCCGTGGGGCGATTCCAAAGGGCCCGCGAACTGTACCGGATGTTGATCACCCAGAACGAGTTGCGTGGGAGGGATCCGCTGGAGTGGCTCGAGAAGCTCAATTTACGGCACGCGTACGTGTACGAGGCCGACTGCTACTACGAGGTTGGAGACCATCGCGAGGCGCTGAGACGTTACGAGGAGGTGGCCGGGATGTACAAGGATACGCCGACCGCGTTGGCGGCGTATGTGCAGATCATCAACTGCCACGCGTTCCTGGGACAACCGGATGAGGCTCGGGCCGCGCTGGCTCGCGCGCGGATCCTGGTCAGCGCGATTCCGCAGGAGGCGTTTGACAACGGGGTGTCGCCGGAAGGACGTAAGGACTGGCAGCGTTACTTCGAGTCGCTTGGCGATGCGGAGTTGTTTTAGAGCACCGTGCGCAATGCTGCGCCACCGATCCGAGCCCCAATCGCGAGCGCGGGGTTGGTGACCGGTCGCTTGCGCTCGCGGCTCGGAAAAACGGCGCGTAATCGCGCACGGTGGTTTAGGTGTTTCCCGTTGGTCGCGCTGGTTCCGCTTTGGGAGAGGTAGACGAGATGACAGCGACAGCTCGGACGAATACGGACCCGGTGACGACGTCGAATGGGGTTCTGGACATGCTTCGCCGGCAGCGATCGCTCTACACGAAACTGGAGTCCGTCGCCTCCCGGCAGCGGTCGTTGATCACCAGTGATGAGCCGAGTTCCCTGCTGGCGCTGCTGGCGGATCGCCAGAAGCTCTCCGTGGAACTCAGGCACATTGCGATGGAGCTCGAGCCGGTTCGGCGGGAATGGGATCGGGTTCGCCGGGGGTTCAGTTCGGACCAGCGCGACGAGGCGGAGACGCTGCTGGGGGAGATCCGGCAGCGTCTTGGGCGCATCATCGAGGGTGACGAGCAGGATTCGAAGCTCTTGTCGGCGAGGAAGCAGGCAGCGGCGGCTGCGCTGCGGGAAAGCCATACCACCAGCGAGGCCCTGGCGGCTTACCGGGCACCTGTGGGTGGAACCGAACGTTTAGATTGTCTCAACGAGGCGACGTGATGATCACGACGACATCCGAAAGATCCGCAAGACCGGCGAAGGAGTTGGAGCTTGCGGCGATTATTCAGACCTACAACGAGGTGACGGAACGGCTCAAGCGGTCCCACGAGTTGCTGCGGCGCGAGGTGTGCCGTCTGCGCGATGAACTGCACGAGAAGAACAAGGAACTCCAGCGCAGCGAGCGGCTGGCGGCGCTGGGCGAGATGGCCGCCGGTGTCGCCCACGAGATCCGCAATCCGCTGGGCGGAATCGGTCTGTATGCGTCGCTCCTGGAGCGCGACCTCAAGGACAGGCCCGAGCAGCGCGAGATCGCCAGACACATCAGCGCCGGCGTTCGCAACATGGAGACGATCGTCGGAGATACGCTGGCATTCGCCGGTGGCGCGGAGCCGACTTGTCGACCGTCGCCCCTGGGCGGCATCATTGACGCCGCGTTGATTCAACTGGCGCCGCGCGCAGAGGAGCTCAGTGTTCACATCACCGTCGATCCACCGCTCAGACGGATCGAGCTCGACTGTGATGCCACGCAGATCGAGCGTGCGTTGGTGAATCTGGTTCTCAACGCCCTGGAAGCGGCTGGATCGGGTGGGCACGTGTGGTTGAGGACCGGTGACCGAGACGATCTCGGCGGGTTGTTTCCCATTGTCGTGGAAGATGATGGACCCGGTATCCCATCCGCACTCGCCCAACGCATTTTCAATCCGTTTTTCACGACGAAGGACACGGGAACGGGATTGGGGTTGGCGATCGTGCATCGAATCGCCGAGTCCCATGGCGGATTTGTGACGGTGGGTCGTCGGATGGGCGGAGGCGCGTCGTTGGTCTTCGCGGTCCCGACGGCAGACGAACCGGCAAAGGTACCTGCACTGGAAGGAGCCGAGTAGATGGCGTGCATCGCGGTTGTGGATGACAAGGAGATTCTGCGGGAGTCGCTGACGGCGACGCTTGAACGCGAAGACCATCGCGTGACGCCGTTCGCCGACCCTATCGAAGCGCTTGCCCAGATCAAACGCAATCGTTTCGATCTTGCTCTTGTGGACTTGAAGATGCCGCGCATGGATGGGTTGACGCTGATCCGCGATGTCCGCTCAGGCGGATGTGAGACGCCCATCATCATGATGACGGCCTATGCGACCGTGTTGACCGCGGTCGAGGCGATGAAACTCGGCGCGGTCGACTACATCCAAAAACCATTCGACGCGGATGCGGCGGTTGCCCTCGTCGAGCGGGCGCTCGAGCACGCACGCCTGCGCCGCGAGAACGAAGCGCTGCGAACGTCGGTCGACGATCTGAGAAAGGTTCGATCGCTGGTCGGTTCGGGGCGGGTCATGACCGAACTTCGCGAGCAACTCGAGCGTGTGGCGGCCAGTAACGCGACGGTGTTGGTCACCGGCGAATCGGGCACGGGGAAGGAACTCGTTGCTTCGTTCATCCACCGGATCTCGCCCCGTGGGGATAAGCCGATGCTGTGCCTGAACTGCGCTGCGCTATCCGCGCATCTGCTGGAGAGTGAGCTGTTTGGGCACGAGCGTGGTGCGTTCACGGGTGCGGACCGCACGCGAAAGGGGCGGTTCGAGCTGGCGGACGGCGGAACCCTGCTGCTCGATGAGATATCGGAGATGGCCCTGCCGCTCCAGGCGAAGCTGCTTCGCGTTTTGCAGGAGGGTGAGTTCGAGCGTGTGGGAAGCAGCTCGACGCGACGCTCGGACGTGCGCGTGATTGCCACGACGAATCGAAACCTGGAGGACTGGGTGTCGCGCAAGCGCTTCCGCGAGGATCTTTACTACCGCCTGAACGTACTGCCCGTGGCGGTCTTGCCACTGCGCGAGCGCACGGAGGATATCGGCGAGCTTGTCGAGCACTTTCTTGGGAAGGCCACGATGATTGCGGCGGGGCGGAAGGATTCTCGGCCCATGAAGGTGGCGCCGTCGGCTATGCGGCTCTTGACCTCATACTCCTGGCCTGGAAACGTGCGTGAGCTGGAGAATCTCTGTTGCCGAACGGCGACACTAAGCCGCGGTGACACGATGACGGTTGATCTGATCGAGCCGTGGCTTCGAGTTAGGACGCAACCGGTTGAAGTGCTCGGACAGTTGCGCGACGGGCGAATGCTGGAGGACATGGAAAGACAATTGATCGAGCGAACGCTCTCCAAGCACAATGGTCACCGTGCCAAGTCGGCCAAGGCGCTTGGGATGGGCGTGCGGACGCTGACGATGAAGCTCAAGCAATGGCGGGAGGAGGCTGAGTCGCAAGGGCGTACCTTGGTCGGTGTTGGGAGTTCGCCGGCTTGACGCTGTGGATGTAAGAGCCCGTTGAAGACCTCGACGACGCTTCCCGAAGCCACGTTCTGCGGCGCTCTACGGCCGCCACGGGGGGCGGCCGCTACAAGGAATTCGCCACGGTGGGTTCCGGCGCGCCGGGACTACTTTTTCAACGGGCTCGTAAGTCCGGCGGGCAAGGGATGCGGCGTAGGCAACGCGCAGCAATTGCCGATGCGCAAGAATCGCCGCTGGCGACGCAGGGGAAAGGGCGGTTGGCGGTACTCTCGGGGCGGATTGGCGGGTGTGGCATACGCCGTGCTAGCGACAGCCCTTGGCATGAAGGTCGGAATGATGGTGGCCAGATGTTCTTAGCTAACCTGACAGATCGCGGGGCTACGCCGGCGCTGGTGAGCGTTCTCGCGTTCAATGAGGCCCGGCTGGGCGTGATCGCCGAGAACATCGCCAATATTTCGACGCCGGGCTACCGGGCGAAGCAGTTGGATCCTCGCGCGTTTCAAGGGGCGCTCAAGAGGGCGCTGGAGTCCCGCGGTGGGGACTGGAACAAGCCTTTTGTGGTGGAGGACAACGGGCAGGTCAAAACCGCGCGGAACGGATTTCTTGAGGTGACGCCTAGCGACAGGCCGATCGACAACATCCTGTTCCACGACGGCACGAATATATCGATTGAACGCGAGATGGTGGACCTGGCGGAGACGGGGATGGCGCACGAGCTGGCGGCCACGCTGCTTCGCAACAGCTTCGACGATCTGCGAAAAGCGATCCGAGGCACCGTGTGATCCCACGGCGGCGATGGATAGGAGTGACGGATGTACGGCGCGTTTGACATTAGCACATCGGCGCTTGTCGCCCAGCGAACCAATCTTGATGTGATCGCGGGTAATATCGCGATGCAGCAGGTTACGCGCGATGAAAACGGCAACCCGGCTCCCTACCGCCGACGCGTCGCACTCTTTGCTCCGGGCGACCCATCCCGCGGCCGCAATGCGCCGGGCGTGCACGTGGCCGAGATCGTCGAGGATTACGTGACCCCGCTCGGTCTGCGGTGGGATCCGGGCCATGTGGACGCGATCAAGACAGGCGAGAGCAAGGGGTACGTGCGGACATCCAATGTGGATTACCACACGGAGATGGTCAACGCGATGGTTGCTCAGCGGGCGTACGAGGCGAACGTGACGGTGATCGAGATGGCCAAGTCGATGGCCAGAAGCACGCTACGACTCATCGCTTGAGGGACGTGCGACAAGGACTTAGTTCATGACGAACCCGATACAGTCTCCCGCCAACTTGCCGGGCCTTCATAACATAAGTCCGATCAGGCCGACACCGCAGTCTCAGCCTTCCGAGGCGATCCAGGGCAAGGATTTTAAGTCCATTCTGCTGGACAGCTTGGATCAGGTGAACCGGTTGCAAACGGAGGCGGACCAGGGTGTGCAGCGGCTGTTGACGGGAGAGAGCAACAACGTCGCCGAGGTATTGGCGGCTGCGGACAAGGCCGGTATCGCGTTCGATCTGCTGATGGAGGTCCGGAACAAGCTGACCGAAGCGTACCGGGAAATCCAGCAGATGCGGATATGACGTGATTCCGGTTCATCGCCGTCGCGGGGATGGTTGATGGCGTGGGTCGGATCAATGGTGGGCGTGCGGTTGAACAGGGAGGTTCATCGGGCGTCCTGAAGTGTTCTTGAGGAGGCGGCAGGCCGGCGGGATCGGTGACCGATTCCCACCGGCTTACTCTCAGTGGCGAAGCAACCATGGAGCGTTTGCGACAACTACTGAATCAGATCACGGCCCAGTTGGGGCTCTTGACCCTCTCGCAACGATTGGCGATGGGGCTCAGCGCTGCGCTGATCGTTGTGTCCCTGCTCTGGTTGATGCAATGGTCGACCACACCCGATCTGGTTCCCCTGGTCAATTACGAGTTCTCGTACGATGAGCTAACATCCGCGGAAGGAGCGATCGAGGCGGCGGGGCTTCCCTACCAGACACGCGGGAAGCGGATCTATGTTCGCGCCGTGGACCAGCCCAACCTCGTGCGAATCCTTCACACCGCCAGTGCGCTTCCCGAGGGAAGCCTGTATGACATGGCCACCGTGGTGGCCGGCGACAACCCGTTTGAGTCCCCCGAGTCGCGGAAGTTCAAGCAGAATTATGCAATGGGGAACGAACTCGCCAAGATCATTGCCACTTCGCCCCACGTCAAACGCGCGGCCGTGCTAATCAACGCCACAACGAAACGCCGCCTCGGCGGACGAAGCGACGTGCCGACGGCTTCGGTGAACCTCACTCTGACACCCGGTCGGGAGATGACGCAGGAAACGGTCGAATGGGCTGCGAAGCTGGTGGCGGGCGCCGTGTCCGGGCTTAAACCGTACAACGTGTATGTCACCGATTCCCAGACGATGCGCTCCTACAACGTTCCACACCCCGATGATCCGGCCGGCATCGACTTCCTCGGAAAGCTCAAGAAGCGCGAGGCGCATTACGTCTCGAAGATCATGGACAAGCTCGGGGACATTCCAGGGCTGCGCGTGTCGGTCACGGTGGAACTGGATACGAGCAAACTGGTTCGACAGAAAACCACCTACCACAAAGCCGAACTGAAGGTGGAGTCGACGGAAAACACCAAGCAAACCTCGGGCGCACAGCCCACCGAACCCGGCGTACAACCGAACTTGGGTCAAGCGGTGGTCGCAGCGTCATCGGGCGGGGGCCAGACAAGCGATAAGAACGACACCGAGTTCTTCCCGCCCACTCTGGATGAAACGGTCACGGAAGAGAAGATGCCATGGGGAACCAAGCGTGTGACGGCCACGGTCGGCATTCCGCGGAGTTTTCTGGTGAGCGTGTTTCGGGCGAAGCATCCGGACGCGGGGGAGAGTCCCAGCGACGGCGATCCGCAATTCACGGCGGTGCGCGACGAACAGGTGTCCAGGGTCAGAGCGAGCGTGGAGCGCATTGTGATGGCTTCCACTCCCGACGATGTGGATGTGGACGTCTACCCGGACATGACCTGGACCGCCGACGGTGGCGGATTTGCCGTGACGCCGGGTATCGCGGCGGCGACTGCCACCGGATCGGACTCGCTGGATGTCATGGGTCTGGCAGGAAAGTATGGGCCGCAGGCGGGATTGGCCCTGCTCGCCGTGATGAGCCTGGTGATGATGATGCGCGTTGTGCGGAAGTCATCGGAGGCGCTGGGGCCGGGCAAGTCCGGGAAGGTACTTGTCGAAGAGCCGCTCGAGGAGGAGCAGATGCTCGCTGGATCGCCTCCGGTTGGGGAGGCGCCGATGACGGAAGGATTCCTGGTCGGTCGGGAACTCGGCGAGGACGCGCTGCGCTCGCAGGAACTCAACGCAGAGGTCACACGAATGGTCGAGGAGGATCCGGACGGATCCGCCGACCTGATCCGCCGCTGGATTCAGGACCCGACTTAACCGAACCGATGACGATGCGATTGGCGAAATGGCCAAAGAAGAGACAAACGAATCAACGGCGTCCGGATCGGAGCCGCTGCGCGGAATCACCAAGGCGGCTGTGCTTATGGTGGCGCTGGAGAAAGATCCCTCGGCCAAGATTCTGCAGCGTCTGGACGACGACATCGTGGAGGAGCTTGCGCGCGAGATCGCCCAACTGGACATGCTCGAGCCCGCCGTGCGAAACGAGGTCATCGAGGAGTTCTACAACCTGGCCCTGGCGAACCAGTACGCTAAGCAGGGCGGCATCTCCTACGCCCGGTCGCTTCTGGAAAAAGCGATGGCACCCGAGAGCGTTCGCAAGATCATGCGAGGCCTCGAGCGCACCGTGCTCAAGCGGCCCTTCGCGTTTCTCTCGAGAACCGATCCCGAGAACCTGCTGACGTTCATCCAGGATGAACATCCCCAGACGATTGCACTGATCCTCTCGCACCTTGTCGCCAACAAGTCCAGCGAGATTCTCTCGGGCTTGTCTTCCCAGAAGCAACTGGAGGTTGTGACGCGCATCGCCAACATGGACAACACCAACCCCGAGGTCGTCAAGGAAGTGGAGAAGGGTTTGGAGATGAGACTCTCCGGTCTGGTGAGCCAGACGTTCCAAAAGGCCGGCGGGGTCGAGGCGGTGGCGGAGATACTCAATCTCTCGGACCGGAGCACGGAGAAGGGGATCATGGAGGCGCTCGAAGCCCAGGATCCGGATCTGGTCGAGCAGATTCGACGATTGATGTTCGTCTTCGAGGACATTCTCCTGGTCAACGACAAGGGTATTCAACTCGTGCTCAAGGAGATCGAGAACGAGGAACTCTCTCTTGCGCTCAAGACCGCCAGTCCCGACCTGCGCGACAAGATCTTCCGCAACATGTCCGAGCGGGCTTCGGAGTTGATCAAGGAGGACATGGAGTACATGGGGCCTGTACGCGTGAGCGACGTCGAGAACGCGCAGCAGAAGATCGTCGATGTCGTCCGCCGGCTCGAGGATGCCGGCGAGCTGATCATCTCGGGTCGCGGTGGCGAGAAGGAGATGATCGTATGATCCCGTCAACCGCCGGGAGAATTTCGCTTCACCAAACGCCAACCGCTTGCGGGAGGGCTGGGTGATGTCCACGGTCATCAAACGAGGACAGGCTGGAACGTTGCTGCGGCGGCTTTGCACGGTTGATCTGGCGGACCATCTAGCCGAGGCGGACGCGGTCGTGACCGGCGCCAGGCGCCAGGCGTCGCAGATTGTCCAGCAGGCGACCGGTGAGTCGCAGCGCGCTTACAAGGAGGCGAAAAAAGCGGGCTACGAGGCCGGTTTCGAGCAGGGACACACGGAGGGCTCTGCTGCCGGGCGGGAAGCGGCGCATCGGGAGTCCACCCAGCGGTTTCACCGCGAACACGCCGACATCGTGGCGGCCATGCAGCAGGCCGTCGCGGCGCTCGACGCCGTCAAAGAGCAGACGCGCATCGCCGCGGAACGGGACGTTCTGGAGTTGGCGTTGCAGATCACCAGGCGCTTGACGTTCGAGATCGGCAGCCTCGACCGCGAAGCGGCGCGGGCGAACCTGTGCCGAGCGATCGACCTGGTCGGCACCAAAAGCGATCTTTGCGTACGAATCCATCCGGACGATTATGAGTCGATCAAGACATTCGCCGACTCGGTCCTGAAACAGGCGAGCGCGTCAAGAGCGATACGTATCGTCTCGGACGATGCCATTGCACCCGGTGGATGCCGGGTGTCGGGCGATCACACCGATGTGGATGCCACGCTGGAGACACAGCTCAACGAGGTTGTGTCGCTGCTATTGGGTCGGAGCACCGGTGATGGCTGAACTCTTCGCGGATCAGCGAGCCGCCATCGAGCGTGAGCAGTTTTGCCGCGTCACGGGCCGGGTGGTCGAGGTAACGGGCTTAACGGTCGTGGCCGAGGGGCTCGCCCTTCCGGTCGGTTCGTTCTATGAGATCCGGCGGCGCCATGAAGCTCCGATCGCCGCACAAGCTGTTTCCCTCCGGGGAGATCGGCAGATCCTGATGACGTTGCACGACCCGCTGGGCGTTGGCGTGGGTGATCCCGTCGTCAACACTTCGAGCTTGCAGCGGGTGGCGGTTGGTCGACAGATGCTCGGGTGTGTTCTAAATGGTTTGGGCCATCCGATCGGCGAGCGGACCGAGTTTCCGGTCGAAGCGCACTACCCGGTCTACGCCAATGCGCCGCCGCCGTTGTCTCGCGATCCGATCAAGCGCGCGCTTCCGACCGGTATTCGCGCGATTGATGCGATGCACACGCTCGGCGGTGGGCAGCGACTGGGGATCTTCGCCGGAACCGGTGTGGGCAAGAGCGTTCTTCTGGGCATGATCGCCCGCTACACAGCCGCCGATGTCGCCGTTGTGGCACTTATCGGTGAGCGCGGGCGCGAAGTGGGCGACTTCATCCGTAAGGATCTCAAGAAAGATGGGCTCAAACGCACGGTGTTGGTCGTCAGTACGTCTGATGAATCACCCGTGCTTCGCGTGCGCGCGGCGTTTGTCGCAACGGCTGTGGCGGAGTATTTCCGCGACCAGGGCAAGGACGTCCTGTTGATGATGGACTCGACGACGCGGATCGCCATGGCCCAGCGCGAGATCGGTCTGGCGGCGGGAGAACCGCCGACCACGAAGGGATATCCGCCGAGCGTCTTTGGCCTGTTGCCCAAGCTGCTTGAGCGCAGTGGGCGTACGACGCGCGGGAGCATCACCGGGTTGTACACCGTTTTGGTCGAGGGCGACGACATCACCGATCCGATCTCCGATGCGGTTCGCGGTGTCCTGGATGGGCACGTTTGGCTCGCGCGCGAGCTTGCCAACCGCGCGCACTACCCGGCGGTCGACGTGCTCGAGGGCGTCAGCCGGATCATGCCCGACGTGGTCAGCGAGGAGCATATGAGGGCGGCGGCGATGGTCCGGCGCGTGCTCGCGGTCTTCCGCGACATCGAGGATCTGGTGAACATCGGGGCCTACACGCCGGGCACCAATGTCGAGTTCGACGTAGCCGTGCAGATGAAACCGGTGATCGACGAGTTCCTTCAACAGGGAGTGCGGGACTGCGCGGATTGGACCTCCACCGTGGATGGCGTGATCGGTCTGGCGGATCAGATCGATGGTTTGCGTGTGAAGTTTGATGCACAGCGTGCGACGGCAACGGCGACGGCGGAGTAGAGTGGGTGGGGAGGATGGGCGATTGGCGATT
>JADFOB010000227.1 GCA_022563055.1 Planctomycetota bacterium | reverse complement strand
GACCAGTGTGAGAGTCCAGATACTGAACCATCGGCTACCCTGCTCGCGGGCGCGTTGATAGACGATCTTGTCGCTGGTGGGCGACCATTCCGGAAAGAGCCCATATCCGATAAAACGCTGCGATCCTCCGGCTGTCGCGTCCGTCATCCAAAGTTCCCACTGGCCGCCCCGCGCGGGCAGGCTGCAAAAGACGAGCTGCGACCCATCGGGCGACCAACTCGGATGTACTTCATCAGCCGGACCCGAGGTGATCTGCACGGGTTGACCCCCGTGGGTGCTGATCACCCAGATGTCCCAGTTCCCACCGCGATCGCTCGCAAAGGCGACGCGGTTGCCGTCGGAGGAAAAAGATGCCTGAACATCCGAGGCCGGATCGGACGTCAACTGCGTCACGGCGACGCCGTCCACCGACTTCATGTACAAGTCCGGCTTGGCGTTGTGCCGGGTCGATGCGAACACGAGTCGTTGGCCGGTTGCATCCAGGTCCGGATCGAAGTCCCCGCCGATATCGGTGAAGGTGTGCTGCTTCAACGACGTGGCCGCTCGCGTAAAGTAGTTGTTTCGCTGCCCTTCGCCCAACTCCCCGAAAAGGTTGATCTCATGGTCCCGCGCAGCCGCCAGCATGGGGTGTGGATCCCGTGGGGCACTGTGAGCCTGGGGCTGCTGCGGTGCGGCACACCCGGTGGCACCGACGAAACAGATCCATGTCGCCGCGATCGTTAAGTGAGAGGATTGAGTCACAAGAACCTTGCTCATTGGTATCGCCCGTTATGTGCTTGGAAGGCGGCGCTTCCGCGCGGACCGCGCCGCGTGCCCCGGACCACGGCAACCGCGGAGGCCGGGCTCGATTCCAGTTTTCCGGTAGGTTTCATCGACGTGGCGCTCTTGGGGAATGAGTTGTCCATCTCTGGGTCTTGCTCGATCGCTGTCCGATAACCGCTCCCTTTATCGACGCCGCGGCGGCGCGATCTGCACCGGTTGAGCCGCGCTATTCTTGCCGCCCGGAGCGCAGGAATCGCGCTTGGGAGCAGGTCGCGGGGGGCCAACCGCACTCCAGGCGGTATGTGCGATCGCGCCGGCCCATCTACCGGACTTGCAGCTGCGCCCCATAACCGGATGCGGCGTATGCGGGCGAAGAAACTTCCAAAGAAAAATGCCCGAGCGGGTCGCCAAGACTTGAAACCGTTGCTAAACTCGGGCGACGTCGAGGCATGGCATGTCGACGTATGCCTGGGCGCGAATCAGGGGCTTGAGGATGGGAAAGAAGCAACCTCCCAAAAAAGCACCTCGTGCGAGTTGGGGCGCATCGCCGCGTCCGGCTCATCATGTCACCCTAGGACTCGGGGGGATCAAACTCGGGGGGATCAGACAATGTACGGGCAAACGAACGGACGGCGCTACCCCTTTGTAGCTGTGGACTTGAACACGCAGGCGGACTTCTGTCTTCCGGATGGCGCTCGGCCTGTTGCTAACGTTGCGGCGCTCATCCCCACGCTTCGGCGCGTGATCGCATGGGCCAAGCGGAACGGTGCTCCACTCATATCGTCCATTCACTCCCGTCGAGCCTCGGAAGTCTCGAGCAGCAGCTCGCCCATGTACTGCGTCGACGGCACGGATGGGCAGAGGAAGATGGCGTTTACGATCTTCCGGAGCCGACAAGGCATTCGGATCGACAACACCCTCTGTGTCCCACTTAACCTGTTCACACGGTTCCAGCAAGTCATCTTCCGGCAGCGTGGCGAGGATCTTCTGGGCAACCCCAAAGCCGATCGGTTCGTGACCCAATTGCCCACCGAAGAATTCATCGTGTTCGGCAACGTGGTGGAGGGATCGGTCAAGGCGTTCGCGCTGGGGCTTGTCGCGCGCGAGCGAAAGGTCGTCGTTGTCCGCGACGCGTGCGGTTACTGGGACCGCGCCGCGGCTGATCTGTGCTTCAGGCTCCTCGCTATAAAGGGCGTCGGCGTCATCACGGTGGACGAACTCTTGACGCGCCGGCTTCCCGATCGATACCGTCTGCGACTCGGCTTCGTGCGCTCGGGCGTTTGTAGCGAGAGTTTCGAGCAAAAGCCGACCAACGGAAAATCGTCCCGCCGCAACGGCCGGGGTACTGGGAACGGAAGCTCCGGCAATGGTCCCTCAGCGGATCGGTTGCGACGGCGACCGCCGGGCGGTATAATCCCGCAGTCCCGGAACGCGTAGGGATTCCGGGATCCTTAGCAAGGCCGGCGCCATGGCGAAAAAGAAAAAGCTGCCAAAACAGCTAGCGATACTCGATGAGGATCTCTGTACGGGATGTGATGCGTGTGTAGCCGTGTGTCCCGTCGATTGCATCGACAAGATAGCCGATCCCGCACACCCCGGTTATGCGATGGGGATTTGCACGATCGACCTACCCGTCTGTATCGGCTGTAAGCTCTGTGCCCAAGTTTGCCCTTGGAATGTGATTACGATGGTGCCTACGCAGGAAGTCTTGCTGGAGCCCACGACGGCTGCGCTGCTTCCGACCTGACCAAGTGCGCGCAGGCGAACCGGCCAGACGAGCAACCGCACGGCGTGCGATCACAAGGCTGGCCGGCCCGCACATCTTCCCCTCCAGGAAGCACCGTTCAAGGTACGGCGGTTTCTTCTGCCGGAATCGACGGGTGTTCTTAGCCCCCCAGCTTTCGTCTCCCCCTCCGATCTTGCGGCAGTCACGCCGACAACCGAGATCCAACCCAACGCTTCAACGGGTCCGGCACGCCCACCTTTGGGGATGCGCCGGAGCACCTCCGCGCGGGTCCGTGCGGACCCGGCGGCTCTGAGGTCATCGCTGAATGTGATCTCGTCTTGGGCACGTTAGGAATGTACGATACGCGCGGCGCCGGGGAGACGGCGATGAAAGATTGGGCGCGTTGGATGTCCCATATCCGCAGGAACGGTCTGGGAGACCGTTAGAAGGGCGAAACCAGACATTATCGGTGAGCGCCGCACGGCGGGTGAAGCGGATTCAGCCGGGCCGCGCAGTGGATACTCGGTCCAAACTACCTACGGAGTGAAGCCATATTCGTTGGCGGAACATGGCGAGCCATCCTTGCGTGGGGGACTGACACATTACGCGACGCACCATCACTTATCCGTCCCCCACCCTTCGCCTACGGCGAAGGATGGGGCACCCCGCGCACCGATCCCGCCGGAAGTGTCATGGACGCCTCGCGCACTCGGCGAGTCCACCTGCGTTGACGAGGCATTGATCGGACCCGTATACTCGCCGTCGTCGACATGGTCCGCTTGCTCCTCGAACC
>JADFOB010000008.1 GCA_022563055.1 Planctomycetota bacterium | reverse complement strand
ACCACGCTGGGTATCGATCTCGATTCCGACAAGGCCTACAACGAGCAAAAGGAGATCTATCAGACCAAGGGGCTGGTAGTCAAAGCGCGGGCCGTCGTGCAGACCGTCGAGGGCGACAAGAACGGTTTGTGGACGACGGCCGTCGCCGCAGCCGTGTTCATCCTTTGACAGCGTCTTGGGGAAGCGACCCGCGGGCTCAAACGATGGGTTCGGTTGGGTGCCATGGGTCCGCCTGAGGTGGACGACGGACCCGCCCATTTTGTCGCGAACCTTACGCCGCCGTGGGGTAACCATTCTCAAGGGTACACTCTTGCCCAAGCGATCACCGAAGGACACGGATCAAACAACGCAGAGGACACGCGGAATCCGCGTGCGCCGCGTCGCGGTCGTGACGGGAACGCGGGCGGAGTACGGCCTTCTACGTTCACTGATGGAATCGGTCTCGACGCATCCCCGGCTGAGCCTTCAGTTGGCGGTTACCGGCATGCACCTCCTGCGAAAGTTTGGCCACACCGTTGACGAGATCATCCAGGACGGTTGGCGAGTCGATGCGCGGATCAAGATGCAGCGCGGTGACGACGGTTCGCTGGACCAGGCCGACGGTTTGTCACGGGGCGTGCGCGGGATCGCGGCTTTTTTGGAGCGGGCCAAGAGCGATATCGTGGTCGTGCTCGGCGACCGCATCGAAGCGATGGCCGGCGCCTTGGCGGGAGCCACCACCGGTCGACTGGTGGCCCACATTCATGGAGGCGACCTCGCCCCCGGCGACTTTGACGACAGCTTCCGGCACGCCATCACCAAGCTGGCCCATCTACACCTGGCGGCCACGGACGCCGCCCGAAGGCGGATCATTCGTATGGGAGAATGCCGTGATCGGGTGCACGTTGTCGGCGCGCCGGGGCTCGATCGCCTCATCCAGCTTCTCGATGGAAAGAGGGTCCGCAACCCCAAGAGCAGCCAAGCACTGGTGATCCAACACGCTACGGGACGCACTGCCGAGCGGGAGCGGCGGACGATGGTGGCCATCCTCCGTAGCGTCCGGGAAGCCGGGTTGCTTCCTACGGTGTTGTGTCCCAACAGCGATCGCGGCCATCGTGGGATCCTCGACGCGATCGATGTCTGCCGGAAGCGCGAGGGAGACGGACGGTTTCGTTTCGTCCGATCACTGCCACGCGACGACTACTTGAAGCTCCTGATTGGCGCGGACGTACTGATCGGCAATTCATCGAGTGGCATCATCGAGGCTGCCACCGCCGGGACGCCGGTGGTCAATATCGGACGCCGGCAAGATGGGCGTCAACGCAGCGGACGCTCGGTCATTGAGGCGGCGGAAACGCTCACATCCATCCGCACCGCGCTCGCCCATGCCCTTCGCAAGCATCCGATAACGGGTGCCCCGACGGTCTATGGTGACGGTCGTGCGGGGGGCCGTATCGCGCGCTTGCTTGCCGCGGTGCCGCTCTGCGAGCGTTTTCGCCACAAGCTCAACGCCTACTAGTGCAGCGTCACAAGTAAAACTTAGGGTTCGGTCCACGCCGTGGCGAGCGCCCGCACTGCTCTTGAGCGGTGAACTCTGGGATCCTACACCACCTCGCCGACTTCGCACTGCTCAAGAGCAGTGGCACACATCGGAAGTCTCCGCACAACCCATCGAATCACCGCTGACACAGCACTGGGGCCGATCTCCGGGCCTTTTTAGAAGTATCGCGGGGGTGGGGCTTGCAGGGGCGGTTTCTTCGCCGGTCATCTGTTCGTCCAGGAGGCGGACCTAATGCGCTACCCGCGGCATGACGATAAAGCGCTCACCAAGGCGTACGCAGGGCGTTACCCGAGTGCACGATGATCCAAGGAACTGCCGATGACCGTTGAAACCACGGATCGTACGCAACAGATTGTCGACGACGCATTGTCGAGAGTCGGCGACATCGCCACGCTTCCGGAAGTCACGATCAAGATCATCCAGATCGTCGAGGATCCCAAGAGCACGGCTCGCGATCTTCACGACATCATCAAGAACGACCCCGCCTTGTCGGTTAAGGTTCTAAAAGTGGTCAACTCGGCGTTCTACGGGCTGCCGGGCCAGATTGCCAGTGTGGATCGCGCCATCATCCTCCTGGGCTTGTCCGCGGTGAAGAACATTGCGATCGCGGCTTCCATTGCGCGCCTCTTCAAGGGCGGGCGCATCTCGCAGGACTTCAGCGCGTCGGACCTCTGGCGTCACAGCGTGGGCGTCGCCGTCGCAGCGCACGCCATCGCCAAGCTTTCGCCTTTTCCGGTCATGGCGGACGAGGTCTTCGTGGGTGGGATGATCCACGACATTGGAATGCTCGTGCAGCGCCAGGTCTTTGCGGAGCAGTTCACCGAGGTCGTCCAGCGCTGCGTGGATCATGGCGTGGACTTCCTCACCTGCGAGCGCGAGATCATCGGGGCGGATCATCAGGCTTTCGGCGTCGGACTCACGACGAAATGGAAGTTCCCGCGCCATCTGCGGGCTTCGGTGGGTTTCCATCACAATCCCGAGGCGCTCAGCGCCGAGTTGCGGAACATGGCGATGCTCATCAGGATCGCCGACGTGCTGTGCTGCAACGAGAAGATCGGTTTCTACCTCACCGCGGCGGGCAACGTCATCACCGAAGAGATGCTGGATACCGTCAGCGTGACCTCGGAGCAGTTGGAGGAAGTCCGCCTGGCTCTGCCGGAGCGGTTGGAGGAAGCTGAAGCCAACCTCGGGGGAGGGTAGCCTACAGCGCAGAGTCGTCCCAACTCGACGCTCAACGACCGTCGCAAGCGTTGCCAGAACCACCGTCCCGTAGAGCAGCGTCCGGTAGGCACGAACCGACAATAGCCCAGCGACTCGTCCCATATTCTCAGGCCCCATCCCAGCCCGCATCAGACGGACCCCGCGTTGGAGAACCTTGCGCTGGACTGTGAGGCGGCCGTGGAAGGACTTGACGTTCGCTCCCCGAACCCACATTTTCCGGCGCTCTAACCCCGCCACGGAGGGTACCGGCGCGCCGGTACTACTTATTGTCGGGTGAAACGGCCCTGATGGATTCCAACAAGCGGCTGTGCCGGGCGGGCGAAGCGGCCAGGAAGGGGAGGTTCTCGTTCGGATCGCCATCGAGCGCGAAGACGCTTCGTGGTTGACCGAAGGGATCGGTGATAAGGCCACCCGCTTCGGTGACCAGCAACGCCCCCGCCGCGATATCCCATATCTTCGCTCGGACGCAGAAGGCGGCGCCAAGACCGCCGCCGGCGACCAGCGCCAGATGCACCGCTGTCGACCCGAGGTTGCGGAGGACGATCCCCTTCACTCCCGCCCAGTGTTGAACGACACGGACGGTCAGTTCGTCTTTGCTGGAGGGGACGCCGATGAGAACGTCCCCGCCATCCATGGGTTGACCGCGATGGATCACCTTGCCGTTGAGCGTCACTCCGCCGCCGCGGAGAGCCGAAAAAACCGAATGAACATTATGCTCAGCGACAACCCCCACGATCGGCTCACCGCGATCGAGCACCGCAATAGCTGTGGAGAAACAGGGGAACCCGACTGCGTAATTCCGAGTCCCATCGAGTGGGTCGATGACCCAGCAGTAGCGGGCCTGCGTGGGATCCTTGTGGGCATGTCCTTCCGAGATCGTCTCCTCCGCCACAACGGCGTGATCGGGGTAAGTGTCCGCGATGGCCCCAACGATGTGGGCCTGGATCGCGTGGTCCGTCTCAGTGACGACGCTCTGGTCGGCCTTGCGGCTGATGCGCCCCGGGCCGCCGCGAGAGCGGCAGATGTCGCCCGCCTCACCCGCCAAGCGCTGAGCAAACTGCAAGAGTTTCCGCGGATCCGGCTCGTTCATACCCCAGTTATAGTCAGCCGGAGTCCTCCCGCCACCATGGCCGCACAAACCGGTTCTTGGTGCGCGTTGAGCGGTTTCGCAGTGGATTCAGAGCCCGAAGCGCCGGCGACGGGTTCGCAGAACCGCCCCGCGCTGGCGCTTGGGGCTCGGAACAAACCTCCGGGCGGCGGAACCTCGCCTCGAAACGCGCCAAACACGTACGTGTTTTTGCTGGCGTGGGGGAGCCCGGCCGTCGATTGTGTTGTATGTTTAAGGGAGCAAGGCGGCGGGGTCCGGCGGCCCGAGTCGACTTGCCGTTTCCCATGAGGTGCACCCATGGCACTGGCCTTCCAGCCACGGAATCTTCGATTGGGTGCCCTTCACCGCTTCTGGATCGTAGCGGCCGCCGTTGTGGCGTTCCTGTTGGCCGCCCTGTGGGCGCAGCCGATTGGCTAGAGCAAAGCCCGTTTTTGTGCAGAGTCACATCGTAGGGCAGGTCGTTGGTCCGCCGTAGGTTCCGATGTGCATCGGGATTGACCTGCCATGTCCGCAGAAGAAGTGGTTCTCCTCCCAAAGAAGTAGCGCCGGCTCCCTCTGGCGACCGCTACTTTTCAACGGCCGGCGCCAGTTACTTTTTCAACGGCCGATGACCCGAAGCTGCAGGATTGACACGGCGCTGACCACTCAGCCGAGTTGACGCTGTCTCTTGGCGGCGCCAAGATCGGGTGATGACCGATCGACCTTGGCACATCCTCTTTGCCGAATCCTTCGATCCCAGCGCGATGGAGCAGATGCGGGCGGTCGCAAGGGTCTCCATTCTCGACCGATGCGATGAGAAAACACTGAGTCAAGCCGTGCCCGACTGCGATGCGCTGCTGGTTCGGTCTTTGGCGCAGGTGACTGGGAAAGTGTTGGAGCGGGCGACACGCCTACGCGTGATTGGTCGCGGCGGTGTCGGCGTGGACAACATCGATCTGGAGGTCGCCAAGGAGCGCGGGATTCGGGTTGTCTACACGCCGGCGGCATCCACCGACGCCGTCGCCGACCTGACCGTCGGTTTGATGATTGCGGTGGTACGAGGCATCGCACGGGGCGATGTCATGGTCCGTAGCGGACAATTCGCCAAGGGCCGCGAGACACTTCTTGGCAGAGAGCTTGGCGGGCTCACGCTGGGCATCGTGGGGCTCGGACGGATCGGGCGAGCGGTGGCGCGGCGTTGTGCGGCGGGTTTCGGCATGCGCATCCTGTACAACGATATTGTTGACCCCGGACCGCTGGATTTCGAGGCCGAGGAAGTGACGAAGGAGGAGCTCTATCGGCGATCCGACATCGTGACGCTGCACGTCCCTCTCACGCCCCTGACGCGAGGGCTCATCGATGAGCGGGCGTTGGCGCTGTTTGGGGAGGGCTCGATCCTGCTCAACACGTCCCGTGGCGCGGTGGTGGATAGCGAAGCACTCGCGGGAGGGCTGGTACGCGGCGTGCTAGGGGGTGCCGGGCTGGACGTGTTCGACCCGGAGCCGCTCCCTGCGGGGCATCCGCTTCTTACCGCCCCGAACACCGTCTTTACGCCTCACTTGGGAGCCCGAAGCCCGGCGGCCCTTGCCCGTATGAATGTCGTCGTGGAGGATGTCATCCGTGTCCTGCAAGGTGAAACACCGATGTACCCGGCGTGGGCGTAGTGGTCTGTCATATGTCAACTGATGGGCTCTGTCGGCGTGCCCTCGGCGCGCCGGGGCTCTTGAGTCCCGACGCGTCGGGACCGGACGGCATTTTGCCGGCGGTGTGAAAAGCACTGCTCAAGAGCAGTGGCACACGTCCGGCGCCCTTGGATTATCCATTGCAGCATCGGCCACGGAGCACTGGGACGGGACGATCGCCGTCGCGCCGGCGGTCCGGATTGGTCTGGTGGCATTTTTGGCTTGCCAATACAGCCTCGGGGAGGTAAACACCGCTCATACTGGGTGGCTCGTTGGCGCCGGGCCGCTGAATCCTCCAGGGTCGGACCCCTTGGGTCGGGTCCATGTAGTCCTTGTGGCGGCTCTCCCGGAGGAAGTGTGTTGTTCCCTACGTACGTCCTCTTGAGGTTAATCGGTCATTGATGCACACGTGGGCGGTTGCGCAGTCCATGTTCCCCGCGAACCATGAGTGGTTCTGGCCCGCCGCTCTGGCGGCAGCCGTCATCGCCGGCATTGCGCTGCTGCTCGTCTACCCGGCCATGGTGCTCCGCAAGTATGTGCGGATCATGATTCACATCCTCGATGACCGCGCGCCGCTGCCGGAGAATGGCTATTCAGAGCCCGCCAACCTCGATGGCGATGAGGTCAGCTTCCGCGCCGTGGACGGACGTCGACTCGAGGGTATCCTTCTGCCCGGTCGGGGCGGACCAAAGGCTGGCATGGTGATCTTCGCGCACGAGTTCGGGAATGATCGCGCGAGTTGTCTTCGCTACACACGATGCCTTTTGGCAGCGGGTTACGATGTCTTCACGTTCGACTTTCGCGGGCACGGTGCCTCTCCGCCGGAACAGGGTTATCGACCGCGACAATGGCCCAGCGATCGTGAACGGGCAGACATGCTCGGTGCCATTGCGTTCATCGGATCCTGGTTGGAGCAGCGCGGACGCCCGCGCGACGTCGGTTTGTTCGGAATCTCTCGCGGTGCCGGGGCGGCCATTCTGGCGTCCATCGGGATACCAAGCGTTCGGGCGATCGTAACCGACGGCGCCTTCAGCAGTGATACGGCGATGGAATACCTGATGCGGCGATTCGCCACGATCTTCGCCAGAATTCGCATCGTCGCGGAGAACCACCCACCCACATTCTGGCGGTTTCTTCGCTGGCTCTTGTTCCGAGAGTGTCGGCGGAAGTTCGGCTGCCAGTTTCCGTCGGTTCGAAAGGCCATCGTGCGGTTGCACCGTCGACCGATCCTCTTGATTCACGGTGAGAAGGACAGCTACATACCCATCGCCCAGTCGCAAGCCTTGTACGACCTCGCCCATGGACCCAAGTACCTGTGGATCGTGCCTGGGGCCAAACACAATCAGAGCGTCATCGTGCAAACCAAGGAATATGAAAGGCGAGTCGTGCGGTTTTTCGAGGAACACCTCGCGGTGCCGGGGTACGCCGGCGAGGTGCTGGCGGCCCCGCAGGTTCGCGCAGAGCGCCCCCACCGCGCCAAGGTGCCGGCGTCCTACGCACATGCGTCGCTTCAACACGCTTCCGAGCAACCCATGTGACGATCGCCCGCCCGCGGGTGTGGCATCGCTGGTGTTGTCACCAAGCCCGATTGGTCCTACACTAGATCGTTTACCCTGCGCTGACATGGCGGGGTCGACTTTTATGGGAACTCTTGGGCTACGAGATCCCGACCGTCAACCGCTCACAAGGAATGTGCGTAGGGGTGGGTGTCCGGAATTTCGGCCCTGGAATTTCGGCCCTGGAACTTCGGGCACGGAACTTGGCGCGTGGAACCGGATGGGTAAAACCCAGATCGATGATTCAATGGGCGACCAGCGAGGATAAGCATGGTAGCGACGCTTGATGCGATAGAGGATCAGATTCGAACGGGGCGGGTGGATCAGGCCGACAAGGCGCTGGAGCAGACAACAGAGACGGACGAGAACCGTCTCGAGCTGTCGTTTCTTCGAGCGTACTTGAAGGAGGCACGGTACGACCGCGAGGGCGCATTGGACGCCTATCGCGACGTGCTGGAAGAGGCACCGGACCACATTCCCGCCGCCTTCCGCGCGGCGGGTCTCTGTGATCTCGGCGGTGACGACACGGCCGCGATGGAACTCTACGAGCGTTGCCTGGCTGGGGAGAGCGTGCCGATCAACGCGATGCTCAACCTGTCGCTCCTGTATGAGGAGCACCATCGTCTTCAAGATGCCGAAAACCTTTTGGAGTACGTGCTGTCCGAGCATCCCAACCACACACGTGCCCGAGAGATTCTCAAGTCGGTCAGAAGCTCCTACACGATGGTGTACGACGAGCGCGACGCGCGCGAGCAGGAGCAGTGGGACGCCGTCCTCGACGTCCCCGTGACCGATTTTGAGTTGAGCGTGCGGAGCCGAAACTGCTTGCGCCAGATGGACATCACGACGCTGGGCGACCTCCTCAAGACGACGGAGACGCAGTTGCTTTCCTACAAGAACTTCGGCGAAACGTCTCTCAACGAGATCAGGGCAATGCTGTCGCAAAAGGGCCTCCGGTTGGGACAGGAGCCGGATCTGGTCCAGCCGGTGGAGTCTGCCGTTGCTCCCACTGACGTCGCAGCCGAGGAGTCTGGCGCCAATAATACCCCGGTTTCGAGTCTCGAGCTCTCCGTTCGTTCACGAAAGTGCCTGCAGCGATTGGGCGTGGCGACGCTCGGCGAGTTGACGCAGCACTCCGAGCTGGAACTGACGGCCACCAAGAACTTCGGTGAGACTTCGCTCGACGAGATCAAACGGCAGCTTGGCCTCCACGGACTCACCTTCCGAACGACCCCGTGACCGGGATTCCGTAGCGCCGGCCCGCTGTGGCCGACGTAGAGCGCCGATGCGTGTGCGCACTCCTACGGCCGCCACGGGGGATCCCGGGGCGCCGGGACTCCATGACCGATGTGACGCCGAGCTTGTGCCCGCCCCATGCACCACCACCACCGCGCATCACCCCTGCGAAGGCGTCGAGAATCTGTCTCCTGGGGCTATGTGGCGACCGTTGACGTAATCCTGCCAGCCCATGGTTCGACCGGAGCAGGGCTTGATCTCTAGGAACTCGACGAACCCGTCGCCCGTCGCCACATAAAGACGGGCGTCGATCGTGCCCGGTTCAACCGTCGGCCTCGTGGGATTCTCCGAGGGTCGCGCACGCAGGATCTGCACGATTTCCCATCGCCCGTCCGCCGCATCGAGCCTGGCGCGAGCGCCGGGCCAAGGGGTCATCGCGCAAATGTGGTTCGCAACATCCTGGGAAGGTCGGTCGAAGTCGATTGCGCCGTCCGACTTGGCGAGCTTTGGGGCGGCTGTCGCCTCGTCTTCGCACTGTGCGGTTCCCTCGGGCCATCCACCCTCGTCGAACAGGTCCAATGCGGATCGCACCGCATCCACGCCGATGGCAGCCAGTCGATCGTGAAGCTCCCCGGCGGTCTCTTCCGGTTTGATGAAGGTCCAACGGGACGTCAGAACCGATCCGGCGTCCATGCGGTTGATGATGCGAAAAACGGTGCAACCGGTCTTGCGATCCCCGCGTAGGATCGCCCAATTGATGGGAGCAGCCCCGCGATGTTTGGGAAGCAGGGACGCATGGAGGTTGACGCACCCGCCCGGCATGGATCCGAGCAGGGCGGCGCCGAGCTTCTGGCCAAACGCGATGACCAGACCGAAATCGGCACCGAGATCACGGATCTGTGCGGCAAGGTCGCCCGAATTGACGTCCGGCGTTTCCAAAACTTCCAGACCCAACGAAGCAGCCACCGCGGCGACGGGTGTACGCGAGGTCTTGCGCCCACGACCGGAACCGCGGGCGGGCTGCGTAATGACCAGCGGAATTTCATGTTCGCTCTGGGCCAGCCAGCGCAGGGTGGGCTCGGCGAAAACCCCCGATCCTAAAAAGACGATGCGCACGATCCTAAATCCTCACCTGAGCCCTGATTGGGTCTTGGGCGGCTGCCCCGACTTGAGTTGCTTGAGCACGCGGCGATTGGCAATCTCATCGGTCGCCGACATGTTGTCGATGATGAGCCGTCCGTCGAGATGATCGGCTTCATGCTGCCAAATCCGGGCTCGAAGGTCTTCTCCCGTGAGCTCGAAGACCGAGCCGGTGGCGTCTTGAGCCCTCATCACCGCGTGCGTCGCCCGGCGCATGGTGACGGTCACGCCTGGAAGGGAAAGGCATCCCTCCTCGGCTTCCCCCGCACCGCTGAGCTCCGAAAACGTCGGGTTGAAGCAAACCAGGTTATCGTCCGGTTCGCCGGTGACGTTGCAGACGAACATCCGAGCCAGGATACCCACTTGAGGTGCAGCCAGCCCCACCCCTTTGGCCCCCAGCATCAACTCGAGCATCCGATCGGCCAGGGCCTTGAGTCGGGGGCCGAAATCGGTGATCTCGATGCACGTTTTCTTCAAGAGGGGGTCCGGATAAGTCACGATCCGCAGTTTGTCGAGTTTCCTGGGGATCATGAGCGGCGGTTTCCCCTTGGCGGGAAGCGATCGGCAGTACCTTGACATCAGGTTCGACAGCGATAATATCCTTTGCTTCTCGAAACGTAAAGGGTTGTCGTTGCTTGACTAAGGGACTAGTCGGGTTGTTCGACCCGGCGGGTGAACCATGCGGGCAAGCACGTCGCTCGGCATGGGCAACACGGCCCACACTGTCAAAGCAGCCGCGTATCATCTTCTCACCCAAAGCGCTTGCGGAGACCGATGGCCAAAAAGAACGAGACTTCCGACGAGACGGCCGACCCCTTCGCAAGGCTGTGTACCGACCAGGCGGATAAGAACAAAGCGCAGAAGTGGTTTACGCGCGCGCTCGAGCTTGGCGAGAAGCGGCAGTTCATGTACGCCATCGAGTATTACGTCAACGGGCTCGAGTATTGGCCCGACGCCGTTGACGAGGCCTGCAAACCGCTGCACGGTTGCGGCGTCGCCTGGCGGCAGACCGGCGGAAAGAAACCCGGTCTCAAGGACACCATGAGGCGGTCCTTAACCGATAAGGATCCCAAAAAGGCGCTGCTCAACTCGCTCTGGCTCTTCGGGCACGATCCGGACAACTTTGCCTATATCGAAGGCATCGCACGCAATGCCAGCCGGCTTCGCGCTGAGGACACGGCCAAGTGGGGTGCCGGCGTGGCGCTCAAGAGCTTGGAGAACTCTGCCAAGGCGACGCCCAAGCAGTTTCAGGCCCTCGTCAACCTGCTCGAGGAGCTGGGCGACCGGGCGGCTGAACGAGACGAGTCGACCTTCGCCGTCGAGGCGTATCAGACGGGCGTTGAGACACTCAGCGCCTGGCGTAGCCGGATTCCCAGGGATCATTCGGTGGAAATGGCCCTCAAGAACCTCTCGACCAAGCTCACGATTCTCAAGGGCAAGTACAAAACCGGGGACTCGTACCGCGACAGCATTGCCGACATCGACGCGCAGGTGGAGCTTCATGACGAAGAGCGCTCGGTCCAGGCTGACGACCGGCTGGATGAGCTGATCGAGGGGGCGGATCAACGGTATCGAGCGGACCCGGATCATCCCAGCACGCTGGCTCCGCTGATCGATCTGCTCTGTCGGCGCGAGCGCGAGGATGAGGAGGTCCGGGCGATCGGTCTGCTCGTCGATCGCTACAAACGGACGGACGACTACCGCTGGAAGCAGTTGGCCGACGACATTCGCATGAAGCAGCTCGGACGTACGGTACGCGAGGCCAAGAAAGCGGGCGACGCCAAGGTAGCTCAGGAAGCCCAGATCACCCAGCTCCGTTTCGACCTGCGCGTCTATAAAGAGAGACAGGATCGCTATCCGACCGACAGTCGCTTTAAATTCGAGTACGGAGTCCGCTGCTTTCGAGCCGGGCGGTTCGACGACGCGATTCCGCTTTTTCAGAACGCTCGAAGCGATCCAAAGAACCGGACCTCCTGCGGGCTTTACCTGGGACGCTGCTTCTACCGGAAGGGATACCACAGCCAGGCGATCGACGCGCTCGAGATGGCCATCGGCCAGTACGAGATCCCAGACGACGACTTGGCCAAGAACCTCCACTACTGGCTGGCTCGAGCTTGCCAGGACGGGGGGAAGATCCAAGACGCCCAGAAAACCTATGGAAAGATCCTGCAAATGGACTACAACTATCGCGACGTTCGTGCTAGACTGGATGGTCTTCCCGCATCGGGCGACTAGGCAAGCCCGTATCGGCGATGGGTGCAAGACCGGGTGATGGAGTAAACGACCGTGGCGAACCTGCTATCCTCAAAGAAACGAATCAAACAGAATGAGCGCAATCGTGTTCGGAATCGGGCGCGTAAGGCGGTCATCAAGACGCAAACCCGAAAGCTGCTGGACGCCATTCACGATGGCGAACTGCAACAGGCGCGCGATCTCTTCGTCCGCGTGACCAAGGCCATTGACCAGGTAGCGGCCAAAGGCACGCTCCACCGAAACACGGCTGCGCGCCGCAAGTCTCGCTTGGCCCGAAGGCTCAACGAAGCCATCGCAGCCAAAGAGGAATAGACCACACTCCGCAACCCGTCATGCTCTGAGACCTTGCCTTCTTTGTGCCTCGGCGTTGCGTGGTTCGCATCGACCGGGACGAAAGCTCAAGAGGAGTAGATGCGCTGGGGTAAGACGGGATGCTCGATCGGGAGTCAACCGGAATCAGGCTCTCGCGAGCCTTGGGCGATTGCCGTGGGAGGTTCGATACCGGCACCCACGCTTGGCAGGTCTTCGAAACGAACCGGGAGCGTGCTCCCGTCGCGCGCAGCGGCTTGCGTGATGAAAGCCACAAGCTCCCGGATGCTCATCCACTGCGCGGCGGACAAATCGCCCGTGTGGTGAGCCCCGTCGACCTCAATCCGCACGGTGTGCGGCCAAGCGGGGAGCAAGCGCTGATCGCGCCACAAGGTCGCCCGGATCGGACGCCCGTTCGCTTCGATGCGGAAGTGCCACGCGGGCGACTGGGTCCGCGCTTCAAGATAGGTCGCACCCGTGTCACGGTCGCCCACGCTTACGCTAACCTGGTACCAGCGGTCATGACGGACCACGACATCTTGCGTGACAGCCGCTCGAGCCAGGCGGAGAATCTCACTCGGTGGTAGGGCGTCAGCGGTTTGATCGGGTGTCGGGTCCAGCCAGTTCAGAAAGACTGACGTGCCTGTCATCGCCACGACCAGGCACACCAGTGTCTTGACCATCCGTGCTCGTTGGTCCATCCGTCTCTATCAGGAAAGGTGTTTGCTGCCATTGTGGATTCGCGACTACCCGACCGCGACTCTCGCCACACGAATCATCGGCGATGCCCGTTCCAATACTTTGGCGTTTCTGCCAAGCAAGACGATCACGCGCGCGCTGCGTCGCTAGTGCT
>JADFOB010000226.1 GCA_022563055.1 Planctomycetota bacterium | reverse complement strand
ACTGGGATTCGACGTTCATTTCCACTCTTTCAAGCCTTTCGATGCGAAGTCCGCCTCGGTCATCATGGTGGCCCAGCGTGCGAACACCGAGCCGATCCAGACAAGCGCCGAGGAATCCGGGCGGTCGCAACACCGCGGGTCCGTTTGACGCGAGTCGCCGGGATCGTTTTGTCCGTGGGCTAGCGCCCGCGGCTCGGATTGGCTCCCGCGGTCCGTCACGCGCGGACTTGCCGGATGACAGGTCTGGCGTTAAACAGTAGTTTCTACTATTTCAGGCGGCGACTTCGGCTGATTTTCGGGCGGAAGTCGTGGCCTGTGGGACTTTTTCAATCTCTTCCAGACGCAACAAGAGCTTCGAAAACCTCGTGCGGTGACGCCAGAAGAGTCGCCGCAGGTCGAGGATCGACGGATGTTGTTTGCGCGGATTCCATTCCGGTTGGAGCCAATAGCTCCCCTCGCCCCAGGCGACGTCCAGGCGAAACTGCATCAGACGCAGCAGCGTCATCGCCACCATCTGCACCTGAAACGTACGCAACACCGGCTCCTTGGTCCAAGCCCGGCACTCCTCCATACCCATGCGTTGCTTGTGATCCCGAAAACCATCCTCCTGTCGGAAACGCGCCGCAAACGCTTCCACCACTTGCTCACCTGACAGATCCAGGGCTGTGGTGACCACGAACCACGGTCGGTCGTACCCTTCGACCTCGAAGATGAAAGCGTGCACCCGTTCCTCGTATCCACTGACAGCCCACTGGCAGAGCACTCGTTTATAGCGGATCTTGCGCGTCCGCCCATAGGCCCACGCTCGTCCTCGATGCCACGCCACCTCCCACTTCTGGTGATGTTGCGGTGCGGCCATCCTTCGGCCCCATTTTCGAGGACGGCCCATCGTCTTCTTTCCCTCGCCCCGCACCGGTGCAGCGAGGGGATGATACAACCGGGCATCCACCCGCAGACGCGTCAGAATCTCGATCCGTCGTTGATCCGGGGGCGGTTGCAGACAGGGCTTCACCACCGTCTCCATCGCGTAAGCCCCGTCAAAAACAGCCAAAACCGGCGCCTCTGATTCACCATCCGCCTGCCGTAGCAGTTCCAGCGCCCATTGCGTCTTGGTCCGAAAGGTCTCTTCGGGCGGCAATGGACTCCGGCGAAAATAGAGCCGCGACGAATGGGGCAGAAACGTCCATGGCTGACCGGGCAGAAGATCGCCCGCCACAACCCCATTGTGCGCCCCCACCGTCTCGGCACGGTTCGGACTGCGCGCCGCCGATTCGTGAAAGGTACACGCGCCCCAGACGCCCCCGCTGGTGCGATGCAGCTTGGTGTCGTCCACCGCCACCGGGTGATAGCCACCCCATCGCGCCGGACGTTCTCGCTCGATCAGCGAGATCGTCCGCCGCTCCACAGCCGGGCGATCCCAAGCGCCGTACTCGGCGAAGTGCTCCATCGCCCGCCAACGCGACTCCAAGTCCATCGAGACCAGGATCTGCGTGATCGTGTGTTCCTCCCAACCCATCACCATGCCCGTGACCCATTGCACAAACCGCACCCACCCGGGACGCGTGAACACCGGGCCAAAGCCCGCCAACAACGATTGCCACCACGACCAAAGTTGTTTAGCATCATCCATGACGCTCTCCTTTCAGACATCCATGTCCAGTTCAACAACCTTGACATGATGCCTCGAAGAGAGCGTCTCTCAAAATCCTAGAAACTACTGTTTAGATGCCTTCGAAGAGTGCGTCCTGAAGGAGTGCCTCATCTCCCAATACACTGATCCCACGCTGAGAGACCTGACCTGGTATACGTTGAACGTGTTCGGATGCCGCGCCGCGACGACGCTCGCGGACCAGCCGCAGTTTCGTGACCCTGTCCAAACCCTGGCCGCTCGGCTACGAGCCGCCGCGACCAAAGCGAAACTGGTCGCAGGCGGTGCTGATAGTGAGACGGTCTATCTGGCCGTCCACGATTGGTTGGTTGGCGAATTCGAACTGTCTGCAACGGAGGCAGATCACACGCCTGTAGAACGGATCTTGGCGCCTCTAAGCTATTTCCGTTCCATGCCAGATTCCGCTACTCCTACCAAACGCCTCTCTAACGGGGAGTTATGGGCGAGGGCATTCTCAATCATTCTCAAAGATCAGCAGATTACGCCGACCCAGCTAGCGAAGAAGCTGAACGTAACCCGAAGCACGCTTTACCGGAAATCGCCCCGGTGGCAACCGATCCTAGAGGCCGTAAAACAGGCATCCGCTGGAGAGATTGCAGACGGCTACAAGTCTTCCGACGGAGAATTGGAGGCCTGGTTTCGCCCTCCTCCGAAGAGCACGCAGAGCGATTGACCTCCAACGGCCCCTCATAGCGAACCTGTCCTTCGAGCGAGTCGCGCTTTGAGTCGCGCGCGACGCCATCTAGTCATTTTTTCCACTCCTTGACCGCGCCAACGCACCTTTCCGCGCCCCGTGCGCAACCTGGCTTCGACCTTCCGGACGAGGCCGCGACGCCGGCCAACCACGGCCACCGCCAACGCGGACGGCTGTGTGGCGGGCGCGATGATGCCCCGAGGGGCATTATGACCGACTAACCCGCGCCGCGAGGTACCGGTCGTCGGGCGTCGTCGATGTCGGCGATGACGACGGCTGCCCCGGCTTCAGCGAGCGAAATAGCCGTCGCGCGGCCAATGCCCGAGCCGCCGCCGGTGACGAGCGCTGCCTTGCCACGAAGGTCAGTCACTAGGCACCGGACCTCGCAGCCGCCCACAGCGCTAGGCCGGGCGGGTCGATGTTCTCGACAGGGTCGACGGCCGCGTGGATCACCGCAGTCTGCCCGCTTGCGGTCGCTCTTTCGAGCGCGGCGGACAGCTCTGAAGCGCTCTCAACGAACTCACCATGACAGCCCATCGCCTCGGCGACCTTGTCGTAGCGCACGGGCGAGTGGTTGCTACCGTACCAGTCCGCCTCGCGGCCAAAGACGCGGCGCTGGGCGCTCTTCTCCATGCCGTACGCGCCGTCGACGGCGACGATCACGATGATCGGGAGCTTGTAGCGAACGGCCGTCTCCAGCTCCTGCATGTTGAAGCGAAAGGCGCTGTCGCCGGTAACGCAGAAGACGGTGCGCTCGGGGGCCGCGATCTTCGCACCGATGGCGAACGGCAGGCCTGTTCCCAGATGACCGGCGTTGGACGTCCAGAGCATGGAACGGGGCGTCCGCACCATCAGATAGTGTGCGGCCCAGACGCAGGTGTTGCCGCCGTCGAGCGCGGCGATGGCGTCGTCGGCAAAGTAATCGTTCGTGACGGCGAATATCTGGCCCGGCACCA
>JADFOB010000225.1 GCA_022563055.1 Planctomycetota bacterium | reverse complement strand
AGACTTGGGGACTCGATTCGATCGGGTTACGACGGCGAGCAAGCAGCTTGGTCTCCGCCCGGAAGCAATCGTGACCCCAGGTTCAAAGAACCTGGGCCACCCACCCACCACCCACCTACCACCCGCCACCCGCCCGGTATTTGCTCTGGTGGGGATAAGCTCTCACAATACGTGCGCTGGACCTGATACCGTCCGCCCGTAGGGTCCGTGCCACGGTGTGGAGCAGCCAAGAGACGTTTCGGTAGCGAGGTTGGACGACTTGGGCATGAACAGTGAGGCAACCCCGTCAACCTCGCGCTGGCACATCCACGTGCGACCGCGAACACCTGCATTGGACGGCCACGGGCGCGACGTCCTGGCCGATGTGCGTCAGGCGGGACTCGCCCACATCGAAGGCATTCGGTCGAGCAAGATCTACTTCCTTGCGGGCTCTCTCACCAAGGACGACGTCGAACTCATCGCCGAGGCACTCCTCGCCGACCCGGTGGCGGAGACTTGGGTATGCGGCGAAGGCTTCGCCCAGCGCGACGACTCGGGCCCCACGATCGAGGTGCATACGCTACCGGGTGTGATGAATCCCGTGGCCAACAGCGCGCACGAAGCTGCCCGGCGACTCCTCACAGCCAACCACCGCACCGAGGCATCCATTGAATCTGTTCACACCGCTCGGCGCTACGAGGTTGTTGGTGCAAGAAGCGCGGCCCAACTGGAGCAGATCGCCCGGAGGGTGCTGGCCAACGCCTGCATGGAAACGTGGTACGTTCAAGGCTTCGACCGCGCCGACACCATTCCCGACGTGCTGCCCACTCCCCCGGACTTCGGCTTTGAGATTCGCCACGTGCCGATCCGAAGCTTAGGCGACAGGGAACTCGCATCGCTCTCGCGGGACGGTCATCTGTTTCTATCCCTGGCGGAGATGTGCACCATCCGCGACTACTACATCCGCCTCGACCGCGAACCCACGGACCTGGAGCTGGAGACTTTGGCCCAGACCTGGTCGGAGCACTGCGTTCATAAGACGCTCAAGAGTGCCGTCGATTATGTCGGCGACGACTTCGGAAAGTCCGGGCAGGTCGAGGTTCGGTTTGAGAATCTACTCAAAGAAACGGTCTTTGCGGCGACTGCGAAGCTCAACCGCGACTGGTGCCTTTCGGTCTTCGTCGACAACGCCGGCATTGTGGCGCTCGACGACGAATTCGGCATCGCGTTCAAAGTCGAAACACACAATCATCCCTCAGCCATCGAACCCTACGGTGGCGCCGCCACCGGAACGGGTGGCTGTATTCGTGACATTCTGGGCTGCGGACTCGGTGCCAAACCGATTGCTTCCACCGATGTGTTTTGCGTGGCTCCGCCCGACTTCGACCCGGCCAAGCTACCCAAAGACGTTCTGCACCCGCGGCGCGTTCTCAAGGGTGTTGTCCGCGGCGTGCGCGATTACGGAAACCGGATGGGTATTCCAACCGTCAACGGAGCCATCTTCTTCGATCAGCGGTATCTGGCCAACCCACTGGTGTTCTGCGGGTGTGTGGGTTTGATCCCGCGAAACCGGATCGACAAAGAACCGAAATGTGGGAACAGGATCGTCGTGGTCGGTGGACGGACCGGACGTGATGGGATCCACGGTGCGACCTTCTCTTCGGCTGAACTTACCGACACGCACGCCGACGAGTTCTCCCACGCCGTGCAGATCGGAAACGCCATCGAGGAAAAGAAGGTTCTCGATGCACTGTTGCTGGCGCGGGACCATCCCGGCGGATGCCTCTACACGGCGGTCACCGACTGCGGCGCCGGCGGACTCAGCAGCGCCGTGGGCGAAATGGGTGAGAAACTCGGCGCGGTCGTGGACCTTGAAACCGTTCCGCTCAAGTACATCGGCTTGCGATACGACGAAATCTGGATCTCCGAAGCGCAGGAACGGATGGTCTTTGCCGTACCGCCGGACCGGCTCGAAACCTTCCTGGCGGTCTTCCGAAATGAGGAGGTGGAAGCCACCGTCATCGGCACCTTTACCGACGACCGCGTTTTGCGCGTTCGCTATGAAGGTCAAACCGTCGGCGAACTGGACATGGCCTTCCTCCATAATGGACTTCCGCGCTCGACGCGAACCGCGATATGGACAGCCAAGGCACACGGTGCTCCGCGTTCGACAGCGACTGCCCGAGATGATCTCGATACCGACTCTGAGCGCCTCCTCGCCGCACTGGGTGAGCTCAACACGGCGTCCAAGGAGTGGGTGATCCGCCAGTATGACCATGAGGTGCAGGGACGCAGCGTCATCAAACCACTCGTGGGAGTGGGGTTCGGGCCATCGGACGCCGCCGTGCTTCGCCCGCTTTATGGCAGCCATCGCGGAATCGCCCTGGCGTGCGGGCTGAACCCCGAGCTGGGTGACGTCGACCCGTATTGGATGGCCGTCGAAGCCGTCGACGAGGCGCTGCGGAACGTCATCTGCGTCGGCGCCGATCCGGACCACACAGCCATCCTCGACAACTTCTGCTGGCCCAAGGTCGACTCGCCGGAGTCGATGGGCACGTTGGTGCGGGCTTGCCGCGGAGCCCATGACGCCGCCGTGGCGTTTGGCCTTCCCTTCATCTCGGGGAAGGACTCGCTCAACAACGAATTCTCGATGAGTGAGGACGAGGCCCGCCGCGTCGGACTCCCGCCGCGCATCGCGATCCCGCCGACACTGCTCATCAGCGCGCTGGGTATTGTGGCCGACGTGCGACGCTGTGTATCGATGGACCTCAAGACGCCGGGGAATGTCCTGGCGATCGCGTCCGCGCCGGTCGAGCGTGCGGGACTCCGCGCCGCGCGGGCCATGCACCACAAGGTCGCCGGGCTGATCGCGGGTGGTAAGGTCAAGGCAGCCCACGATGTCAGCGACGGCGGGCTTGCGGTGGCCGTGGCGGAGATGTGCATCGCCTCGAACCTCGGAGCGAGTGTGACCGTGAGCGAAAACGCTTACCCCGATTCGCTCTATGCCAACATCGCAACGACGTACCTCCTCGAAATGGCCGAGGCGGACGCCGTCGAGGCCAACGTGCCTATCGTTGGACGAGTCGAACGAGAACCACACCTTCGGATCCACCGAGATTCTTCCCGCATTGTTGATCTTCCCGTGACCAAGCTGGCTCAGGCGTGGCGTGCGCCGCTCGCCGACGGGGGAGGTGGATAGCCGTGGCGAACGTACGCGTACTGGTTCTGCGGGCGGCGGGGATCAACTGTGACGAGGAGGTCATGCACTGCTGGAGCGTGGCGGGCGCGACACCGACGCTTATCCACCTCAATGCCGTGTTGGATAAGCCGTCAATGCTGGACGAGTTTCAGATCCTCACGATTCCG
>JADFOB010000224.1 GCA_022563055.1 Planctomycetota bacterium | reverse complement strand
CGCAGTAAAAGCGAGCCGTCCGATCCTCTTGGGGCACGCCGGAGAGTGCGGCGATGAGCTTGGCGTTGTTGGCTGCGGCGTCACACGCTGGTCCGGCGTATCGGGCTGAGTGCACACCGGGAGCACCACCCAGCGCGTCGACAACCAGACCGGAGTCGTCCGCCAACGTCCAGGACTGCGTCAAACGGGCATAGTGCAGCGCCTTGCTCGCGGCGTTTCCCTCGAACGTATCTGCGTCCTCGATGGCCTCAGGGATGTTGGGATGCGCCTCGAGTGTCACAAGCGTGACAGGAAGATCCGCCAGGATCGCCTGCACCTCGAGAAGCTTGCCGCGGTTGGTCGTGGCAATCAGGATCGTCCTTGGGTCTACCATCTGTCGCCGTCGTCGCCGGATGGGATTGTGACAAGTCGCGATTCCACTCGAACCTTCTCACCCGTGTTGGTTCTGGCGCGATAGATCTTGCCGTTGAGCCGATTGTACTTAAGGATCTCATCCTGCTGCATGGCGATCACTTCGGGACTGTAATAGGGCAGCCCCGTCGGCGGGATTCTCACCGCGTCCTCGCCGAACGCGCCGACCGTGATCATGCTGGATGCGCTGGCGTGGTGATAGTAAGCCTCGTAACCGCGTTTGCGCAGATGGGCACAGTAGTCGGCGGCTACCTGCTTGAAATCCCAGAAGTCGTCCGTTCCCTCAAAGACAGCCACCTGAAGCGAGTAGGCGGCATCGAGGTTGGACAGCGCCCACGCAGGGTTCCCCACGTCGGGCGTCGGCACGCGAACGGTCCGGGCCATCAGGAAGAACCGTTGTCCCTTGGGCGTGGCAAGTTCCCTGATGAGTTCCAGGTCTCGGATCAGTCCTTGGGGTGTTGTTCGCTTGCCCGTCTTGGGATCGAGGCTGCGATAGTAGACGCCGTAGTAGAGCCGGGCGACGTCGTCGGCGTCGTCCAATACAACGACCTTGTCGGCACGGATGCCGGGCGTACGCTTCAGCGTCTGCACAATCTGCCCAACAAGCTGCCTGCGATCGAGTCCGCGACGCTCCAGGCAGAGAATCGTCCAGGGCGAACCCTGCGGAGCAAACAGCGCTCCGGATCGTTTGATCGAAAAACCGGATGCGCCGCGATCGCCCGTCGCGCAGCCCACCAGGGGAAGAAACACGCCGAGCCAAACCATACGCACGATCCATCGCAAGACCGTCGGGTGTGTTGGGCCGGTTCCTCTCATCGCAGCCGTTTGCGCAACGCCTTTGCCTGCATCTCGATCAGTTGCTTAATACCCCGCGACGCAAGCCTGAGCAGTTTATCCAGCTCGGGACGGGTGAACGTCGCTCCCTCGCCGGTGCCCTGAACCTCGATGAACCGGCCCGATCCGGTCATCACGACGTTCATGTCGACCTCGGCTGTGGAGTCCTCGTGATAATCCAAGTCCAGCAACATGCGTCCCTTGACTTTCCCGACACTGACAGCCGCCACCGGGTTTGTGATCGGTGATTGGCGGATCCGTTTTTCCCGGATGGCGAAGCGCACCGCGTCGCAAAGAGCGATGTACGCGCCGGTGACACTCGCCGTCCGCGTGCCGCCGTCCGCCTGGAGCACGTCACAGTCGATGAGGATCGAGTTCTCCCCGAGCTTCGCGAGATCGACCACGCCACGAAGCGATCGGCCGATGAGGCGTTGGATTTCCTGCGTGCGTCCGTCGATCTTTCCGCGGTTCCGTCGCTTGCGCGTGTCGGTCGAACCGGGCAGCATGTCGTACTCAGCCGTCACCCAGCCGGTGCCGCTCCCCTTCTTCCACGGCGGTACGCCCGCTTCAAAACAGGCTGTGCACAGGACGATCGTGTGACCGGTGCGAATCAGCACGGATCCCGGCGCGTTGTTCGTATACCCGCGAATAAACTCGACGGGGCGAAGATCCGCCGCGCGCCTGCCGTCACTTCTTGCCAAGGTAAGGTTCTCGCACAAGAGAGAGTTGTATCCTCAGACACCGACGGAGACCTTAGATGTCCGCGTCGGACCTGTCAACGGTAGGCCGCCTCAAGCGCCTCAAGGCAACGATGCGACGCTTCGCCGGTGGCCGTCGCGGTGATCGCACGGGTCGTCAAACCCGTGTAAGCCAACTCGATCCACAGCGTGTCTGCCGGCATGATCGAGCGCACGCGATCCGCCCACTCGACGACAACGGCGGCTTGGGACTCGACAAGTTCATCGAAGCCGATCGCGGCGAGTTCCGTCGAGCCTGACAACCGATAGGCATCGACGTGATGGAGACCGATTCTCCCGGCGTACTCGTGAACGAGCGTGAAGGTCGGACTGGTGACCATGTTGGGGTCGCCCAGGCCGTTGCCGACCGCAATGCCCTTTGTCAAAAGCGTTTTGCCGGCGCCCAGCGGTCCGACAAGACCCATCGTAAGATCACCACTCAGCGAGCGCCCGATCGCCTCGCCCAGCGCGAAGGTCTCCTGGGCGGATGCCGTTTTCCAAGTCGCCTTGTGATCGTCGGAGGTCAATGCAGATAGCCTTTGGGTTCAAGCGGTTCGACGCGCCCATCCATCCGGCGGATCGCCAACCTTGGACTCGCTGACTTGGGTGAAGTTCCACACTCGCCGCCGGGGTGGTCTCCCTCCGGTGGCTCCATCGTGTCCAAATCGTGAACCTGCCCCACAGCCCACAGCGGAAGCGGTGCCGGTCCTGCGCCACCATCGATAGCCAACAGAAGCTCGAAATCCTCACCGTCGCTCAACGCGTGATCCAGCGCCGGTGTTGCATCTTTGCCCGATAGCCGCCGAGCGTCCTCACTGATGACGGCCTCGAGTTGCCGTTCATCCAGCACAGCGGCGACGCCCGATGCCTCGCAGATCCGCCATAGGTCCAGCGACAAGCCATCACTAATATCCATCATCGCGTGCAGGCTCTCGCCAAGTGTTTCCGCGAGTTTCCGAGCCTCTGTGACTCTGGGCGCGAACGTCAAATGTCTACCAAGCGAACTGCCGCCGAGCGGACCCGTCACGTATAGCGTGTCGCCGATCCGTGCGCCACTTCGCCGCACCGGTTCGACGCCTTCATAGGGTGTGGCGGTGATGGCCACGTCAATGGCGAGCGGATGATCCCACCGCGTCGTATCCCCACCGGCGACGGCCACGTCGTACTCCTGGGCGATCGAGAAGATACCGTCATAGATACGTCGGGCCTCCGGTAGCGCACAACTGGACGACAACGCGATCGAAACGGTGACAGCGATGGGGCGAACCGCCATGGCTGCACAGTCGCTAAGGCTACAGGCCATCGCCTTGCGACCGATCAGGGAAAGGTCATGCCGATCCGTGGCAAAGTGGACGCCGGCCAG
>JADFOB010000223.1 GCA_022563055.1 Planctomycetota bacterium | reverse complement strand
CGTGGGTACTCGGCGATCTCATGCGAGGTTGCCTTGGGCTCCGCCACGAGGTGAACGTCGCGAAGATCGCCCGCACCCTCGAAGAACTTGCGCGACATCTCGTGAAAATCGAGGCTGGTGATGAAATCCGGAACGATGCCGCGCTTAAGCAGCGGTTTGACGGACGTCTGGACGGCGCACAGAACCGCGTGCCCCTTGAGCGCTTCAAGTTGATCGATGTTCCTGGCGAGGGAAGGCCCCGCCGAGATGACGATGGCTGGATTACCGATGAACCGGTCGCGCAGGATGTCGATCGGCGGTGTGCTGACATAGCTCGCCAGGTTCATCGCAATGTTTTTGCAGGTGATCCGCGAGTTGGACACCAGCGTCAACAGCGACATGCGCGTGAAGGTGACAAACTCCCGGATCGCTTCGGAGATCAACGTGTGCTCCTTCGGCGCCGCCCGCAGCGATGGAGGGTGTTGCACGAACTGCGTACCGAGCATCATGAGCGTGCTGAAATCCTTGAGCCGGGCGTGAATCCGCGTTTTGTCGCCGTCGGTCAACAGGATGAATCGACGCGAGGCAATCACATCGAACAAGTCCACACAGCTCAGCGCGGTGGCGATCAGCGCGAGCGACGGCTCCGTACAGATGATGAACGCTTCACCCTGGAGTCGCTCGAAAAGAGCCCGCACGTGGTAGCCCAACGCCAACCCCGCCACGACGAAACAGTACTTCTGATCGAGTTCTATTCCCTCGACGAAGCGCCGCGCCTCCTCGGCGGGATCGTGACGGCTGTGCAGATAGGTCGGCTTGCCGTTCGGCAGCGGCACCTGGACCGTCCAGGCGCCGGAGCGTGTGGGCAGCAGCGTGACGCGCTCGTCATCGTGCACGGCGTCCACGCGCATCGCCAGGGTGGGGTCATGGCGCCACAGCGCGCGCATGTTGTGCAGGAACATCTCGTTCCCGACCGCCGGGACGGCATCCTGTGTGGCCGGACTATTCATCTCCTCTCCGCGAGGCATCTCCCTCGGACGGTTCCGGCGGATCCGCAAACGACCGCGCCAGGCGGATCGCCCCTGCGAGTCGGCGCTCGTAGTCGCTGCGCGGGATTTCGACGGCGCCCAAGGTCGTCAGATGCGCCGTGAGAAACTGCACGTCCAGCAGCACCAGACCGCGATCGACCATGCGCTCGACCAAATGGGCGAACGCCACCTTGGAAGCGTCCGAGACGCGATGGAACATCGACTCGCCGAAAAACGCGCCGCCAATCGAAACACCGTATAATCCGCCGACCAGGCTCCCCTGCTGCCACGTCTCCACGCTATGGGCGAATCCGTGTCCGTGCAAATCGCAGTAGGCATCGTGAATGTCCTGTGAGATCCAGGTTCCCTCGAGCCGATCGGCGCACGCTTCCATGACGTCGCCAAAGGCACGATTCACCGTCACCTGGAAGACCCCGCGTTTGAGTAGGCTACGGAGGGACCGCGTGGGCTTGAACGCCTGTAGCTCGATGATCGCTCGCGGATCGGGCGCCAGCCAGAAAAGTTCACCTTCCTCGTCTGCCATCGGAAAGATCCCGATCGCATAGGCGGCAAGAAGCTTATCCGGAGCCAGCGCCGGATCCATTACGCGGTTAGTTCCTTGAGAATCGCCGGAAGCTCCGAGAGCCTTTGGATCATGTGATCGGGTCGCACACGGGGATGCGAAATCTGCTCGCCATGCGTAAACAGCATCGTTTTCATGCCGACGCGCGCCGCGCCGCGGATGTCGTTGTCGATGCGATCTCCGACGAACAGAACCCGCTGGGCCGGCACACCAACTTGATCCAAAGCGTGTTGAAAGATCTGCGGCTGGGGCTTGAGGAACCCGACCTCCGACGAGTAGACGCGAATGGGGAAGTGGTCGAGCAGCCCCTTCCCGTCCAGGTAGGCATCGATGGCGAACCCAGGAAACGGCGTGTTGGAAACCAGGCCCAGTTTCAGTTCCGGTCGGGCGAGCTGGGCCAACATGTCCTTGGCTTCGTCATCAACGGTGGCCAGTTCCTCCATAGCGGGGATGATCAGACCACGCACGATCTCAGCCAGCTCGTCGGACTCGAGCGCGAATCCCATCGCAACATGGAGCCGCTCCACGCACCGGACGAGACGAATCTCACGGCGGACCAGCTTGGACCGGAACCACTCGCAGAAGAAGCGTCGCTTGATGGCACGCAGGTAGGCGGGGTAGGCCGGCGGGCGATGACCCAACTCCAAGAGGCGATGGTAGCCGGCGCGGCACATCATATCCAGGATGGCGCTCGCGTTGGACGTCTCAAAATGGATGATCGTGTCGCCCAGATCAAAAAACACCGCCTCGATCATGCCTGCGTCGCTGCCCATACCCTCTGATACCCTCAAAGACGGCAGCATGATACCCATACGGTCGTGGGTGAGCCAGAAGGAGTCCTCTCACCCCCGGCCCTACGGGTTTCTACACCACTCCGCGTGATTAGCGTCGCTTTTCCGAGCCGCGAGCGCAAGCGACCGGTCACAAACCCCGCGCTAGTCGGGCACCAATTGCCCAGCAGCGCTTTGCGCTGCGGCCACGCTTTCCCAGGCGATTGGTGCGGGAGGATCCGGATCGGTGGCGCAGGATCCCTCACGGCGATCTGGCCGGTTTCACGCGGCGGCCGACGTACAAAGAGACGGCAGCCCGTGGAACCCAACGAGCGAATTGGACACAACGTATGAGGGCAAATGCCCCGAAAATGTGCAACAGAGGATGCACCGGGACCGCGTAGCGGGGGTGCAGGCCCCCGAGAAATGCTGAACACACCACGTGCGCGAGCACCACCACGCCCAGCATGATCCAGAACATCCGGTTGGGGCACCGAAGCGACAACAAACCCCCCAGCAGGCAGAAAAGCATGAATTCCTCATACGGGGTGTCGAGCAGACCAACGACCGGCGAGCCCTTCTCGATGTGTCGGCGATACCAGCGGGTGATCCGGCCTCGCAAAGGCGAGGTCAGCGTGGGGCGGCGGTCCATCGGGAGGTACTTCTCCATGGTGGTCGGGCCTGCGAAGCGGGTGACTCCGGCGATGGCCTCGTCCATATCGAACATCTCCGGCGGAGTTTCACCCGGCACCACGCGGTAGTAGGAATCGGGCATGAACATCGTTCGATAGCAGTCCCGCACACTTTGACGCAGAATAAGTCCC
Organism: Planctomycetota bacterium; assembly: GCA_022563055.1. The sequence goes on along the minus strand of JADFOB010000223.1, from coordinate 171 downwards.
GGGTTCTCGAGAATCAGATCGCGCCCGGCCTGCCCCATGACCTTCGCTGCCTCCGCCAACGACATCCCGTGCACCGCCTTGAAGGCTGCGGCGACCCCCCAAGGCTGCGATAGCTCCACCGATGGGGAAATGAGCGCCCGGCGCTTGGCCTCCTCCAGAGTCTCGCGTCCG
>JADFOB010000222.1 GCA_022563055.1 Planctomycetota bacterium | reverse complement strand
AAGGCGGGCGAGAGGCTGACCGACATCATTCGCGCCATGGGGTTGAGCCGGGACGAGGTGTTCATCTGCAACGTGCTCAAGTGCCGCCCGCCCGACAACCGTGATCCCGCAGCCGACGAAATCCTTGCGTGCAGCTCGTTCCTCCGGCGACAAATAGCGATTATCCAACCGGAGGTAATGGTGGCGCTCGGATCGCCGGCAGCCAAGACGCTGCTCAACACGACCGAGACCATCGGCAAGCTCCGAGGGCGTTTCCATGACTACTACCTCTCGGGTACCACCGGCGAAGGTCCGTCGGTGCCCCTGATGCCCACGTACCACCCCGCCTATCTCTTGCGAAACCCGTCGGAAAAGCGCAAGACCTGGGCGGACGTGCAGATGGTCATGGCCCGCCTCGGTTTGACGTAGTGCTCTGTCATGCTTGTTTTGACGGGTTGGCTTAGTCATTTGTGGCCCAGCCGCCATCGGCTGGGTGGGTGTCCAGACGCTGGGTGGGTGTTCAGACACAGCGGAGGGCGGCTGTGCCACACGGGGCAACCCATCGAATCATCGTGACAGAGCACTAGACAGTCCGTTGAAGAACGACGGTCTCTGCTCAGGGAGGTTGCGACGGGCGAATCAGGAATTGTGTTTGGCGCATCGTGATTAGCGAAAGACCGGTTGGGCGTTCCCCCTTCGCTATTCGCCATTCGCCATTCGCCATTCGTCATCGGGAGGCACCGTGTCCATTCATCCCACTGCGATCGTGGATCGTCAGGCCGAGCTAGACAGCACGGTCGTCGTCGGCCCGCACTGCATCATCGAGGCACATGTTCGTGTTGCAGCGGGCTGCACGCTCTATCAAAACGTCTATCTGACCGGCTGGACGGAAATCGCCCAGGCGTGCGTACTGCATCCCAACGTGATCGTCGGCCACGAGCCGCAGGACACGAAATACTCCGGCGAGCGAAGCTACTGCCGGATCGGCCGCGAAACGATTCTGCGCGAGAACACGACCATCCACCGAGGAACGGTGCCGGAATCCGAAACAACCGTCGGGCAACGCTGCTATCTGATGGCGGGGAGCCACGTGGCCCACAACGGGAAGGTCGGAAACGATGTCACAATGGGTAACAACGTGATGTTGGCGGGACATGTCGAGATCGAGGACGGCGTGATATTGGGCGGGGGCGCCGGCGTGCATCAATTCGTTCGGATCGGCGCCCTGGCGATGGTGCCCGGCAATGCCTCGCTGGCGAAGGATGTGGTTCCCTTTGCGATGATTGATTTCGAGGGGCGGGTGGCGGGGCTGAACCAGGTGGGTCTCCGGCGAGCGGGCGTGCCGCCGGAGCACATCCTCGAGCTTCGCAAGGCTTTTCGCACCCTTTTTGGGCGTCATGCGGCCTTTCGCGATGCGATCGACCGGGTGGCTCGTGTCGGTGGGTGCCCCCCGCTAGACCAGCTTGTTCGCTTCTTGCGTCAAGAGAGCCGGCGTGGAATCGCCGGCCGGGTTCGCCGCCGTGGGGAATCGCCGTTGGCCCAACAGGATTCCGGGAATATGGAACGCGAGCCGCCTGCTTGTTAAAGATGGCAGGGTTTAAGGTGTGTAGGATTTCAGACCGCGCCGCAGTTTAAGACAGGGAAACTACGGCTTTTGTTTTATGATTGTAACTTGGGGTAAAAACCCCATTGCCAAAGATCACCTGAACACCGATAATTCAGAAGACGGTTGAGCGACACATTCGGTTGCTCGCGTCGGGAGGCCTCGACAAAAGGCCACCGCATAAAAACGGCTTCTTTCCCCTCCGAGAGATACCGGATGGCTTCGGTCGTCCGGTATCTCTTTTTTGCGCGCCTCCTCCGCCGATAGCCGACCCACGACCGGATCGGTTAGGTTTACGCGTACCGGTGTTGGCGGATCCGGCGCGGGTTGGCTCCGGTCCGCGGGCGTGAGGAAGCGACTTAACAGGACAGCGCAAAGTCGTCCCAACTCGACGTTCGACGACCGCAACAAGCATCTCGTGGGGCGGCGTCCCATTAGGGAGCAACCGACAATAGCCCCGCGATTTGTCGGCGGGATTCCCGGCCCTCGAGCGAGCAGAGGCGGACTTGGCTCCACCGCCACACCCGGTCCCGGCGATAAACAACCTCGGTGCGTACGCTGGTCCAGAAAGGAACGAGCTCCCGCGATACACCCAATGAACAGGGCAATGATGTTGGCGTGGAACAAATCGCGGAGAAACAGTACGAGAGTCACGCCCAAGACAAGCGCGCCGACAGCGAGAACGAGGAGCCCGCCGAAGATCTCCGTGACCCATTTGATTACGCGCGAGTCTTGCACGCTGTTTTTCCGCACTTGGGACACACGCCGGATACGCCGCCCGTGAGATTATACGAGCATTGAGAACACACAGAACGGGAGACTGGTGCTCTGCCAGTCTTCGTCTGAGGGGTTCGTGTGCCACTGCTCTTGAGCGGTGATCTGTGGGATTCGAGACCGGGTCGCTTGAGTTTTGCACTGCTCAAGAGCAGTGGCACCCATCGCCTAGCATTGCGAATTCGCGCGGGCTCGAGCCCGCGGCTCGGTACACAATTCCGGGAGATGCTCTAGAAAAGCGTGCCGATCAGGAAGCTGAAGACTTGAGTGTCGTCGTCCGTGTCGGAGGCGATCGGGGCGGCTAAGTTGAACTCGAGCGGTAGCGGACCGAACAGGTTAATCGTAAGGCGCACGCCAATGCCGATCGACGCCCGATAGGCGCCACCTCCGGCTGTCCCCGTATCGAAGAACACATGCCCGCGGATGTTGTCTCCGATCAGCGGGAAGGCGTACTCCGCCCCCAGAAGCACGAGGAAGTCGCCGCCGATGTTGTTGTCGTCGATCCCGTCGTGTTCTCCGATGCCGCGGAACTTGAACCCGCGAATCGATCCGGTACCACCGGCGAAGAACCGCTCGAACACCGGCGCGTCGCCGACGATGACGCCACCCTCGGCGCGAAGGCGCAGGACACTCTTACGCTCGAGCCGATCGATACGCATGGTCTTGTACCAACTGTAGGCTGCGGTCAGCCTGGCGAAACCGAAATCACCGCCGAGGATGCCGAACTGTTCGTAGCTGTAGCGAAGGCGGTCGCCCGAAGAGGGAAGGAGTCGGCTGTCCCTCCGGTCGCGGACGAGTGTCGCTTTCAAGCTCGTGATCAATTGGTTACCTTCGTCGTCACGAATATCGCGCGACGCAAAGATATCCACGTCGTCGATGGTGACACCCTCGATCCGAAGCGCCAACTCACCCGACCAGCCGTGCAGGAAGCCCCGCTCGTAACGCTTCCCCAGACTGAGCGTCATTCCCGTCCGCCCCTCGTCGAAGCCGTCGCGCCCGCGCTGGAACAGGTACGCGCTCGCGTCAAAGCGGATG
>JADFOB010000221.1 GCA_022563055.1 Planctomycetota bacterium | reverse complement strand
CGTCCTCCGCGAGCCCTGCGGTGCATCATCCGGGGCGGGCGGGTGGCCCAAGTCTTCAGACTTGGGGGCTCGATTCGATCGGGAGGCGACGCCGAGCAATCACTCCAACCTCACATCCCCAAGCAATCGTCCCCCCCAGGTTCAAAGAACCTGGGCCACCCGCCAGGGCCACCCGACCGCTCCAAAAGAGAGACGTCTTTATAGGTGCGACGCCCACCACTCTGTGGTACGCTTCCCACGGACAAGAGGCATCCGCGTGAAAGGAGCGTGGTGCTCACGTGGGCCCTATGACCGTCATCATCATGCTTGTCGTTGTCGCCTTCGCCGTCGTGGGGCTGGCGATGATTCGCCGTGGCGCCCGTAGCCGGACCGAGGCACGCGGGGCGATCGCCTGTTCGCAATGCCGGACTGCCAATGCAGAACATGCTAAGTTCTGCTCCCAGTGCGGAGCGTCGTTGCGGTCGTGATGCGCGGATGATGCGTGCGACGGATGGATGCGTGCGACACCGGTTTGCCCCATAGGCCAATCACGGAAAGGATTGAATCATGCATGATGGACAAGACAACATCGCCCGACCCCTGATACCGGGAGGGAATCGCGCGACGCTCCCGGCTGCGATCGGATCTCTGTTTATGCTGCTCGTTCTGGTGGCGCTCGTTTTCTGGTTCGTCATTCGCGTGGAAGTGCGGGCGAACGAAATCCTCGTCTTGGTGAACAAGACGGGAAAGACGCTTCCCGCCGAACTCTACGATGGGTTCGGGGATCAGGTCGTGCTCTATCCCGAGCTGGTTAGCGCGATCGCAGCCCACACCGGCGAATCCGAAGATGACGTGCGCGAGGGGTACAAGGGGATCCGCTACGAAGTTCTGGGTGAGGGTCGGTATTTCCCCAACCCCTACCGCTTCAAATGGAGCAAGCAACGCGCGACAATCATCGGACAGCATGAGATCGGCGTGCTGATTCGGAAGTTCGGCAAACCCCTGCCGTTTCCCAAGACCGTAGCCACCGAACCGGACGAACGCGGTCCGGTGGCGGACATCCTCCGACCGGGTCGGCATAACATCAACCGACTGGCCTATGATGTGCAGACATTCCCCGCCGCGGCGATTCCGGAGGGCCACGTCGGCGTCGTCACACTCCTGAGTGGGAAGGATCCGAAACTCAAGAATACCTACACGGTGGAACCCGGCGAGAAAGGCGTCCAGCGCAAGACCTTGCCGCCGGGGCTCTACTACTACAACCTCTACCTCCAGCAGATCGAGACCGTGGACATTCGCAGCCACAAGTACGACATGCTGGGTGAAGACGCCATCCAGTTTCCTTCGAGCGACAGCTTCACGATCAGCATCGAGGGGACGATCGAATGGGCGATTCGCCCGGACCGCGTGGCGGAGGTGACCGTCGCGTACGGCGATGAAGAGGACATTCTCAGCAAGATCATCCTTCCCAACGCGCGCAGCATCTCGAGAATTCAGGGCTCGAAGCTCAAGGCACGCGAGTTCATCAGCGGAAAGACCCGCACGGCCTTTCAGGAGAAGCTCCTGGCGGAGCTGGAGAAAGAGTGCTGGAAACAGGGCATTCATATCAAAGCCGCGCTCGTCCGCGACATCCAGACGCCCGCTGAGATAGCCGGTCCCATCAGCCGGCGCGAGCAGGCTGATCAGGAGATGGAACGATCCACCAACGAGATGGAAGAGGCCAAGGCACAGGCGATGCTTGTGGAACAGCAAGAGCTACAGGAACAAAACAAGGCGATCGGTGATGCGCGGCGCGAGGTGGTTACCGTCATCAAGAAGGCGGAACAGATGAGAATCGTCGCCGTGACGCAAGCGAACCGTGACCTCGCGGTAGCCAAGCTCGCGTTGGAGGCGGCCAGGAAGCAGGCGGCGGCGACTCTATCGCGGGGGGAGGCCCACGCGAACGTGATTCTTTTCGAATACCAGGCCAAGGCGGAACCGCTCGCCAGGGCGGTCAAAGCCTTTGGTAACGGAACCACCTACGCTCAGCACTTCTTCTTCCAGCGTGTGGCTCCCTCCATACAGTCCATCCTGACCAACACCGACGGGACGTTCGCGGAGATCTTCAAGAAGCTGCAAACCTTCGGTGAGCCCGAGGGGAAAGGAGGTGCCCAATGATCCGCCGATTTCTACCGCTCATCATCGGTGTCACGCTTCTGAGCGCAGCGGGCCTGACCGCCGCGCTGTGGTTTGCGTTTCGCATCTACGTCCCGGAGGACCGGTGCGCGGTTCTGATTCGAAGGATGGGTTCCTCGCTAACGCAGGGTCAGCTCATCGCCACCGAACCGGGACAAAAAGGCATCCAGGAGGAGGTTCTGGGACCGGGGCGATACTTCCGCAACCCGTTGGTCTGGGAGCATGACCTCAAGAAACTGACGGTCGTTCCCTCGGGCGATCCCAGCACGTGGGAGTGGATTCACTCCCTCAACGCGCGACAGCGCGACGACCTGCGCGCCGGGAGGTTCAAGTTCACCGGCGAGTTCCCCAAAATCGGTGTCGTCACCCGGAAGGTGGGGACCACGCCTCCGTCGGGACAGGTGATCGTCACACGTGCATCGGGCATGAAGGGGATTCTCCAAGAGGTTCTCACACCGGGAACCTACAAGATCAATCCCTACGTCTTTGAGGTGAAACTCCACCCGGCTATCGTGATTCCAGCCGGATTCGTCGGCGTTGTCACCAACCTCTTCGGCGCCGTTTCCGAAGCGATCACCACGCCCGACGAGCCGCCTCCCTCGGTGGAGGGTGCCGCCGCCGGCGATGCAGCCGGTGACGACACGGCCCAAGCTACCGATGCCAACGATCGGCGGGGCGGGTTGGTTCGAGCGCTCGCCAAACCGGGCGAGCGCGGAACCCAGCGCGACGTGCTGCAACCCGGCGTCTACTTCATCAACCCCAAGCTCCAGAAGGTGACGCTTATCGAGATCGGGTTTAACGAGTATTCCCAGGTGAGGGTCAGCGAGGAGGAGAACTATCGCATCTCGTTTCCCTCGGATACCGGCTATGACATCAAGGTCGGCGTGACCGTGGTTTGGGGCATCCATCCCAAGCACGCCGCCGAGATCATTAACGAGTACGGCAACATCGACCGCGTTTTGGACAAGGTGATCGGCCCGCAGCTTCGCTCGATCTGCCGCAACATCGGATCGACCTACGCTGCCCGTGACTTCATCCAAGGCGAGAAACGCGAGCGCTTTCAGCAGGATCTCACCGCGGAGTTGCAGCGCGTCTGCCGACACAAGAACATCGAGATTCTTCTCGCCCTGATTCGTCAGATCGAGGTCCAGGCGCCGGGAACGCCGGACACATCCCCCGAGGGTATCCAAGACCGCAAGCGCACCATCCAGGACAGCTTCATCGCCATCCAGAACCGGACACCCAC
>JADFOB010000220.1 GCA_022563055.1 Planctomycetota bacterium | reverse complement strand
TGGTCGTGTTGGTTGCGATCATCGCGCTATGCTTCCGTTACGGCAGGTTTGGTTATCCCACAAGGTTCCGCCGCCGGCCGGTCGCTCGCCCCGCACGTCTGGGAGTTCTCAAGCAACGTCTCTGTGCCTTGGCGCCGCGGTGCTTTTTGGCGGATCCACTCCTCCGCTTCCAAGACCGCCTCGGCGAAGCCTTGGGAAGCACACATGGCCTCCCCATACGCCACTACCTCGGCATCGAGCTGTTTCGCGCTCCACACGCGGACGCCTTCGAGCGTCTCCATTCCTGTTGTCGAGCCGAACGTATTGAAATCGATAATGGTCAGCGGGCGCTGGGCGTAGTTGCGACCGTCCCGGATCCGCTCGGCATCCCAAACGGGCTGCTGGGTGTCAAGCCCGAGGATGATGACATCGGCATTGGCTACGACATTCAAGGCGGAACGTTCGCAATAGGATTGAACACGCACGCGTGTCCCGTTGCCGATGGCCTTGCGAAGCAGCTTCATCTGCCCGCTACCATGGCCTCGATAGACAAGCGTCAATGTTCGCGTGGGAACCGAAAAACGCGTTGCCAGCGCGGTCAGCACGGAGCGCGATGTGGTCGACCCGCCGAAGACGGCGCATCGACTGTCCGCAAGATTCAGGCCGGTCGCTTCCACGACGCGGGCCATCGCGGCGTAGCAGTAACCCGGATCGAACCGCCCCCACTGAGTCTCCCTGCGGAGTTCGCTTTCGAGGCGAATGGCATCGTTAATCAACTGCTTGGTTCGGGCATTGGCTGTGCCGGCGCGTTGGGCTATCCGCTGGGCGGTGGCCAGTTGCTCGAGGATGTCTTTGTCGCCCGGTAGTGGGCTGTTGAGTCCGCACACCGTACGCATCAGGTGGTGCCGGGCATCGGCACCGACAAGCACGTTGACGCGCGAACCATTCGCGTCTTGATCCGCAAAGAGCCGTCGCGTGACTTCGGCGATCACGCCGTCGCGATCGCCGCTTCGCGCCTCCTCCGGCAGCCATCCGTAGAACTCGAACCGATGACAGGTGTTCCAGATCATCCCGCCCGCGATGTTCGCCGCCTCACAAGTGTCTCGCAGTAACCCAACCACTTCACACTGCGGTTTCTTGGTCCGGTTCAGGCCGGCCTCGCTGCTGTGCATCAGCACCGGACCGCCATCCGAGCCGATCCGATTCGCCTTCGAGACGCCGATCATCACCAGCCCCTCGATGTCACGGTGGACGCGCTCATCGGTACGGGCACTAACCAGTAGCGGCTTCACCTTGTCGCCACGGGATGTGATCGGACGTGGGCCTCGCACCGCGATGTCTCTTAGCGCCGCGATGAACGGATCAAAGGCGTTCAATGCGGGACAGAGAAAGAGGTCGGAACCCGCTGCTTCGACAATTTTGCGATACCGAAGGTCGATCTCCTCGAGCGTCTCGAGGCAGTCCACGGTGAAACTGATCGGGCAGACCAGGATCCGCTTCTGCCCGTCTTGGGCCAACCCCTGCAAAAGCCCATCCAAACTCGGTTCGAGCCACTTGGCGGGTCCAAGCTTGCTTTGGAAGCCCAAACTCATCCGCTGGGTCCCCCAGCCAAGACGCTCGGCGACGAGCCGAACGCTCTCGCGGATATGGGCGGGATAGGGATCACCACGTTCCACGTAGGAAACGGGCAACCCATGGGCGGAGAAGACCAGGTGAGTGTTGTCGGGCGTTAGACCGTGGGCCTGGGCGTACTTTTGGACCAGCTTGGCCTGGGCGTAGATGTACCCGCCATCGTTGTGCCAACTGCTGCGGACCGTCACACTCAGGTGATGACTGTCCCGTCTGAGGCAGTTATACAACTCGCGCACGGCTGTCCGTGTCGTCGCACCGCTGAACTGCGGATACATCGGGATGACGACGAGTTCCTCGATCCCGACCGCCTCGATCTCCCGTAGGGTCTGCGCGATCGACGGCTCTCCGTATCGCATCGCCGTGAACACCGCCCAACCCCGCGGCAGCATCGGCCCGAGCGCCGTCGCCTGTTCTTTCGTGATCGAACCCAACGGTGATCCGGATTCCGTCCAAATCTGCCGGTACATCCGGGCCGACCGCGGCGCTCGTACCTGCGCAATGAGTCGTCCCAGCGGGCGATTCAGCCAGCCAAGACCGGACGGTAGATGAATCACCTCCGGATCGCTCAAGAACTCACTCAGGTATCGTCGAACGCATCGCGTCTGGGGACTCTTGGGCGTTCCGAGATTGATGAGGAGTACGCCATGGCGGCATCTTCGAACCGGTGGAGGTTCCACCTGGTTCGGCTTATCTTCCCTCGATTCCTCTCGCTGGAAACTCATGGGCCTTTCTTGAACCTCCTAATGTTCGGACAAGATTCGGTCGAGCCGGCGCCAACCACCGGCTGCGCAGGGCGCTTGGTGCCTCAAGCAACGTGTGTGAACTTGGGGGCAACAGACCGCTGGGCATCAAGACGCCATACGGCGCACCGATTCCCAACACATCAAACGGTCGGAACAGGAGGCGCGCGCAGGCTGAACGAACGGTACACAAGAACCCAACAGCGAAGCAGGAGCCCGTCATGTTCGATCGAGTTGCCCGGCCGACGGGAAGGAACAAGCACACAACCGACATACCGGCGCCGCGCCAGCGCACCGCGAATCGACCCGAACATCCGAGTCAGACCGCCGATCAGCGTGGCGGTGGCCAGGACTTCGCTGCACTCCGCCACGAGCGTATCTCGGACCGACGGTTCGACACAACCAACGTGAATCAGAGCGACGGCAAGGCAGATCGCCACGGTTGCCCCCTTGCCAGGGCGGAACCGGAGGAAGCGGACATCGAACGCTTTGAGTAGGAAGAAGAGCACGCTGAGGGACAGCGTCAGGAACCCACCCAGCCCGGCGAGCCCGGCGCCTTGCGCGAAACAGGATTCCCACGCACTCACCAGAGCGGGCATATGCGACACGCCCATCAACCCCCAAAAACCCCGACCGAGTATCGAAGCCATTAAGCGTTTACCGGGCAGCACGCTGCGCATCATATCAGCACTCATGCGTAAACCCCACGCCAAACCGTGGTGCCGTCATGCCTCGTCAAGGCAATGGGCCGCCGCCGACAGGCTCGCGCTGCTCTGCCGGAGTCGCGGCTTACAATATTGTAGCGGATGTGGCTGCCAATGGCATGAGGAAATGGCAAAAAACCCGTTTCCAGCGCCACCAAGTGCGGGATTGTACGCATGGCGAGAACCGACTGCTCGACGGATTCCCGCCCGGATAGCCTCATGGGCGTTGTCCTACTACGGCAAGGCTTGACACTATGGAGCTGTGGACGACTTATCCAGCAGACGCGAGCCGTCCATCGGCCCCTCGCCGGATTATGCCGATTCTCTTGAACCAACTCGCTCACGACACGTGCTCCCTAAAGCCTCACGT
>JADFOB010000219.1 GCA_022563055.1 Planctomycetota bacterium | reverse complement strand
CCTAGGGCCGTGAGGGAGCGGAGTTTGCTATGCCTATCGCTCAACGCCAACCAGCAAATTCTGGGTTGGCGGCACACCAGCGCGGTCCGCTGCGCCGGTTCGCGCCGGTTTCGGCGCGACTCCCTTAACAGCCTGTTGAAAAAGTCGCGCTCCCACGAGAAAGTAGCGGCCGCCCCCCGTGGCGGCCGTAGGACGGCGATAGCGGTCTCGAAAGCCACGTCCGCCGCGGGGGGCGGACGCTACTCGCAGTTTTTCAACGGGCTGTTAACCGTGACCCGCAACAACGCGGCATGCCAACGCGCGCCGTCGCAAAGCGAGACCCGCTTTCTCGGCTAAATGCCCCGCGCGGATTCCAAGCAGCTCGGTCAAGACCCGTATCGGTGCCACCGTCTCGCCGCGAGCGTTCGCGCGGGCTTCAAGCAGGCGGCTCGGTCCTGTTGCAGTTCCTATGCCGGGCCTGACGTCTGTCCGACCTGGCTCTTGCCGAAGAAACGAGGCGGATCGCCCAGCGTGTAGACGCGCGTCTCTTCGTCGATTGCCCGGCGAAGGTGCTTGGGGATTTGGAACATCCCCAGGAGTGTCTGTCCGTCGAACATGCGCAGGTCGCCCGTCGTCAACGCTTCTTCAAGTTTGCGATCAATCGCTTGGGGATCAGGACGCGTGTCGATCTTCTTGGACGACCCGAGGGCAAATCCCCACGGTGCCGCGTAGCTCGGCACATAGGAGGAGTACGACCGCACGTCGTCGAACACGGTCCGCATTGTCCGCACCAGGCGCGCATGCAGCGTTAACTCGACCGGCGAGACCGGTCCCGCTTGAAGAACGAACGCACCGTCCGGAGCGAGAACGCGGCGGGCACGCTCGAAATATTCCTTGGTGAAGAGCTTGAACGAGGGACCATCCTCGATCGGATCCGACAGGTCCGACACGATCACGTCCCACTGTCGGTTCGTCTCCTCGAGCACCACAATCGCGTCCTCGATGACCACCTCGAGGCGGGGATCATCGAATGCGTTTTGGTGCATTTCCGCAAGGTGTTCGCGACACGCCTCGACCACCTCGCCGTCGATGTCGACCATGGTCACGTGCTCGACGCTACCCCACCTCAGCACCTCCCGCGCCGTCGCCCCCTCTCCCCCACCGAGGATGAGTACGTTCTTCGGGGCACCGTGGAGCAGCATCGCCGGATGCACGAGCGGTTCGTGATAGAGGAACTCGTCGCCCGTACACGATTGCCATTTGCCGTCGAGCACCAGCGCCTTGCCGAGCGAGCCTGTCTCGACGATGTACATTTGCTGGAATTTGGTCCGGCGGAACACGTAAACCTCGGTGATTCCGTGCGCGTACATATCCCAGGGGGTAATGTATTCGTTCATCCAAAAGCTGGGGCCGTCTTCACCGTCGGCCATGCCACTACCTCCTCGTCAAACAACCGTCCCGATCGTCCCGGTCGTTCCCCGTCGATCCAGCCCGATCCAATTGATCCGCCCACTCCGGCCGAAAAACAGCCGCCCCGAAACCCGCTAGTGTGTCGCCACGCATAAACTTGCGGGTTGGGCGGCGATCCAAATCCGAACCTAGGGCCGTGAGGGAGCGGATTCTGCTATGCCTATCGCCCAACGCCAACCCGCAAACTCCGGGTTGGCGGTACACTAGCATGTCGCCAATCATGGAAGTTGCGGATTCAACGGGAAGGCCGGGCTCCCGCCGAGCCGATTCGGAACCTCGCGTCACCACGGACGGATCACCTGCGCGGTTCGCCTTTCCAATGGACGTCTTTCGGAACCCGCACAATGAAGGTTGACCTATCACTACACCGCAGCGCCTGCCGCCGACGCCGGCGAAACGGACGCGCCGGGCTCGTCGCGCGGCGGCTCGAAGTCATCGACCGCTGGCGTCTCGATGCCGCGGATCAGCTTGATGAGCGAGTGCCTGCCCGCACGGAAGACCTCGACCAAGTGCAGGCACGCTTTCACTGGGTTTGCCTGTGTGCCGCACGTGAATACGTCGGCCGCCACGTATCCGTTTTCCGGCCAGGTGTGTATCGAAATGTGGGACTCCGCCAGCAGACCGAGCGCGGTCACACCCTGCGGGTGAAAGTGGTGCGACACTTCGCCGATCAGTTCGACCGAACCACACGCCACCGCCCCCACAAGGGCCTGCTTTACGAACGCCTCGTCGTCCAGCAGCTTCCTCGGGCAATCGTACAACTCCACGACACAATGAGTCCCCATCGCTCCCAATGCACTTATCTCCCGAAACCGCGTCTGGATCCCGCACCAACGGTCCTGAACGCCGCCGACTCGATCGATTACCCGCCGACGATTGCACCCGCCGCCGACCACACCAGCGTGTGTTATACGCGCACCCGTGGGCAATGAAAACCCCCGGAATCGCGCCCGGGGGAAGGTGCGGGGCCAATTGGTGCTCCATGACCCGTGAAGTGACGTGTGGAGATAAGCGTGTCTCGGGAGCCGATGGGTGCCATGGTCAAACTTGACCGTCAAGCCGCCGGCAAGCCGGTTGGCCGGTGGCAAGCCGGTTGGCCGGTGGCAAGCCGGTTGACCGGTGCCAGTGGCTCGTCGCTGAGCAGGCGCGATTGCCGCGGCAAACGCGTCGCGATGAGGTTCAAGTTCAGAGAGAACGATAGGGGTAGGGAAGACCGGTTGACCCGGCCTCCCCTCCCTCCGAACCGTGCGTGCGGATCTCCCGCACACGGCTCTCCAGTCGGTGGTTCACCGCAATGCGGACTGGCACGCCCGCCCCCAGGTGCGTCGCATGGCAAGCGCCCCGAGAACAGCGAGGAAGACGCCAGATCCGCACGTCCTCCGTCACTTGGATCGCCAAGCTGCCAGCACACGCGCCGCACCCACCGCGGGTTCCGCCCAGCCCCGCAGACGTGCCGGAGCCTGGGGTTTCCGTCTTGCTTAGCCCGTCGAGCGGACACTCGCGCCGGTTTGCTTTCCCGCGATAAGCCCTTCACGCGTCCACCTTCCTGCGGCCCTTCGCTCCACCGGAATTACCCGGCTTCCTCGCTACTATGGCCACTCTGACTCCTGGCCGGCCGGCTCTTCGGCACAAAGGCATGAACACCGTCCACACACCAGCCAGGTCTCCCTGATTCATGTACCCGACCTTCCCATCGTTCCGTCGCCAACCACCTGACGCGCCCCAGCATCGCTTTGACACGCTACCCCTCAGCGTGCTGGGCTTCCCGATCTCGCGGGTCTGGGCTTCACCATACGCTAGCTGGCTCGCCGCAACGCCCGGCCGAATCGCGTTCGTCATCCTACGGACCGACAGTTCACCTCCGGTTGCTCTCCACCCCGCCTCGCGGCGACGCAGTTACCTTCAGTTACAGGCCGGAGAGCGCATACCTGAAGGGGACTTACACCCCTCCGATCGAGTACACTCTCAGGCGCACTAGCGT
>JADFOB010000218.1 GCA_022563055.1 Planctomycetota bacterium | reverse complement strand
CGCGCCCGACAGCTGGCTATCGCAGTCCTACGAACAGATCAGACAGCGCCTCGGATGGCAGGTCGCCCGGGTCGCTACCGCCCGTCGCCTCGCCCGCGCTGTGCATGCGATGCTCCGTACGGGTGAGGTCTGGCGAGATGAACCCGTGACTCAAGCAAACTGAGATGACACACCATGATGCACCGTACCACGACAGGGGTGAGCTCCGCGCGCAGCATGTCGCTTCGACGACCCTCAGATTCTGACTGAGCCCCCCGCTCGCATAGCAGATCTTCGGACGTCCCCGCGTTGGGACGAAACCTGAATAGATGCCTGAGTTCCTCGTGAGAGGAGACTCACCTAAGATCGGACGCGACGTCGGTACTGAACATGAAAACCGGAAGATGATCACGCAGGCCTTGAGCTACAGCCCAGATGACCGAGCCTCCCGTCCGCTACCGCGGACGGGTAAGGGAGGGCTTCGCCCTATTGACTTTCTTCACCTTATAGATGCTGCGCGGCCAATGTGGTGACCGCAAGCGAAGCGCGCGAGCCTCACGCTCTACCGCGACCGCAGCAATCGCTTGTTATGTCGCAGCCCCCACGGAGTTTCTCTGTATTGACGTATGTCATATACGACATATATTGCACCGTGAACGACGACAAACCCCTGATCTGGCTAGGCGGCGAGGTGAAGACGCCACCCTTTTCCGCGGAGGCTCGCCTCGAAGCAGGCGTCCTTTTGCGGAGACTTCAGAAGGGAGAGAAGCTTGCTCTGCCACACTCTCGACCGATGTCTGACATCGGTCGAGGCTGTCATGAGTTGAGGATCGTGGACCGGAACGCTACGTGGCGACTGATCTACAACGTCGACGTAGACGCTGTGACAATCCTCGAAGTGTTCTCAAAGAAGACGAAGGCGACACCCCATCGTGTGATAGACACGTGCAGGAAGCGGTTGGCCCAGTACAAGGACATCATGAGGGAATGACGAATATGGACACGAAGACCAAGAAGAAGCTTGAGGCTTCCGGATGGCGGGTGGGAGATGCGAAGGACTTTCTTGAGCTCAGCGACGATGAGGCCGGGTTCATCGAGCTGAAGCTTGCATTAGCCCAGGACCTTCGGACCCGAAGATTAGCCCGCGGGCTCAATCAAACTCAGGTCGCAAATCTCGTCGGATCGAGTCAATCGCGGGTCGCAAAAATGGAGGCTGCCGACGCTAGTGTCTCCGTGGATCTCCTAATCCGCTCCCTACTCAAGCTCGGTGCAGCACGCAAGGACGTTGCGAAGGTTGTGTCACTCGGTCCGACCGCAGCTGCGACATAACGTCTCGCGTTTCTGCTGCGCGGGCAAGATGCGGACCAAGCGCCGCAGGCGCGAACGACACCGCTCACCCGCGACAGCAGCAAACGCTTGTTATGTCGCTTGGATTCACATAGTAAGTGCAACAAAACACCCAACGGATTTCCCGAGAAAAGTTGAGGCGAGCTGGGACCTGTCAGAACTTCCTTCTCGACGAAAAGGAGGTCGTTCATGAACAGGTATCGCCAGCTCACCTCAGAGGAGCGACATACGCTCTCGACGCTGCGAAGACAAGGATACCGACCGGCCGCGATCGCTCGGGCGCTGGGTCGACATCGCAGTACGATCAGTCGCGAGGTGCGCAGAAACTCAAAGGATAGAGGGGGCCGGGTCTATCGACCGGACCTGGCCGATGACTTCGCTCGCTGGAGACGCGGGAGGTCTCGACGCAATCGGCAGTTCGGATGGGAGCAGTGGGAGCTGGTTGCCAAATGCCTCGAGAAACAGTGGAGCCCGGAACAGATCACCGGCCGGTTCAAGCGTGATGGTCTGCTCTCGATCAGCCACGAGACCATCTACCGCTACGTCTGGGACGATCGGCGACGCGGCGGCACGCTCTACCGGCATCTGCGCTGCTCCGCAAAGCAGCGACGCAAAGGGTATGGGAAATATGACAGTCGGGGCCGCTTGGCCGGAAAACGCTCGATCTCTGAGCGTCCGGCTGGTGCCAGGAACCGCAGCCGCGTCGGCCACCTCGAAGGCGATACGGTGATCGGCAACATCAGCGATAAACACTGCGTGCTCACGCTCGTCGATCGGATGACCGGCTACGTCATGATCGGGAAGCTCGAGAGCCGCACCGTCGAGGCCACCAACCGCCGGGCCGTCGCCCTCATCAAGACTACTCGCCGCCCTGTCCGTACCGTCACGGTCGACAACGGCACCGAGTTTCACGGCTACAAAACGATCGAAGCGGCCACCGGCTCACGCTTCTACTTCGCCACCCCGTATCACTCATGGGAACGCGGAACCAGCGAGAACACCAATGGGCTCATCCGACAGTATTTACCGAAGCGTCGAAGCATGACTCACATCACTCAGCGCCACTGCAACCGCATCGCTCACAAGCTCAACTCTCGACCCCGAAAACGTCTCGGGTTCCTCACCCCAGAGGAGTGTTATGAACAAAAACTATGAACCCCTTGCGTGTTGCACTTCAAACTTGATCTCAAGCGGCAACGGATCGCGACGCTTGTCTGGGGAGGAGCGAGTAGTTCAGTCTTCTCCCGGGCGCGGCGGGTCCTTGCCGCTATCTGGTCTACTGCACTTGCTTTGCTCTTTCACGAACTTCCTTGGTCCATACGAGCGCTGGCCCAGAGCTGATGTTCAGTCGTGGACACCCGCCCGCGTTGGAGGCGATTGAAGCTTAATCATGCCGAACTACCGTCGGTGGGACGAGTCACGACACTCCCGGGAACTATGAAACGGTCCTGAGACAATGCACGCCGATTTCGGGCAAAACGCGGCGAAGCGGCCAGCAGGGAGCTCCTGGAGGCCATAATCAGGTCATATCTGCCTGCGCCGCGTAGTCGGAGGGATTCACACCCACCCGGGCCTTGAATGCCTTTGCGAAGTGGGAAATGGACTGATAGCCGACCGCGTAGGTGATCTCTTTGATCGACCCTGCACGTTGGTCGATCATTTGCGCGGCACGCTCGATGCGCATGCGCCGGAGCAACTCGCTTGGAGACTCGTCCGTCAAGGCGCGCAGTTTTCGGAGCAGTTGTCGGCGGCTCATGGCCAGGTCCTCGGCGAGCCGGTCTACCGTGTAGGCGGAGTCGCTCATGTTCGCCTCAATCGAGGCCGCCACCGTGCCGAGGAACTCCGAGTCCAGCGACGCCAGCACGAGGGATTCGGCGTGTATGCGTTCTTTCTCGCCCGACCACTTCGCGCGTAGCGCGTGGCGCTGTTCGATCAGCTTTCGTACTCGCACTCTCAACTCATCCGCGTTGAACGGTTTTGAGAGGTAGCTGTCCGCACCGTGCTCCAAACCCTCGATCCGGTTCTCGGTACTGGCGAGCGCGGTCAGGAGAATGATGGGAATGTGGCTCGTGCGAAGGTCTGCTCTGAGAGCCGCGCACAGCTCGTAGCCATCCATCTCGGGCATCATCACGTCGCAGATGACCAGGTCGG
>JADFOB010000217.1 GCA_022563055.1 Planctomycetota bacterium | reverse complement strand
ACCGGTCGGGACATCGGAAGGGGCGACAACATGGATGCGTCACGCAATCAGAGCCCCGAGCGTCAGCGAGCGGGTTCTCTGGCGCGACGCCGGCACCGGTGAAACCCCGCGCTTACGCTCGGTGATACCCCGCGCTTACGCTTGGGGCTCTGATGAGTGCCGCCGGAAGTGTCACGGATCCGCGGACGCATCCCGCGTTTGGTGGGTCTTACGCCTGTTGGGGGAATCCGGTATGCTAACAGGGTGTTTCGGTCGCCGTGGGCAGGTGGAGTCGTCGACTGCCGAGACCGGGACGGGAGTTCGTTCTCAAATCCGAAAGGAGCAACCATGAAACAAGGCAGATTGGCTTTAGCCGTTGCGCTGGTGTCGGTGCCGATCGCGGCGGCATCCGGTACGACGCCCTCCGGTAGGCTCATCAAAGTGTTGAGCGAGGAGATGGACTACTCCATGGCGAATCTTGCCATGGCGGACGGCACCAAACCCTATTTCATGGCCTATTCGATCACCGACCTCGAGCGTGTGTCGATCAGCGCCGAGCTCGGTGCCTTGACGGAGGACGATGTCGAGCACACGCGTCTGTTGGATGTGGACGTGCGGGTCGGCGATTACGCGCTGGACAACACGCACAAGATTCGAGGGGGATTCATGGGGTTTGATCCCTCCGACTTCATGGCGCGAAACGCCACGCCGATCAGCCTGTCGGGGGATTCCACGTCCATCAAACAGGCTCTCTGGCTCGCCACCGATCGGTCTTTCAAACGGGCTGCCAAGAAGTTCCAGCGCGTGCAGACCAACCTCAAGACCAAGGTCGAGGAGGAGGACAAATCGGATGACTTCACCCGCCAGAAGCCCAACGTATACAGCGAACCGGAGGTGCGACTGAGCCTCGATCGCGAGGCCTGGGCGAAGCGTTTACGCGACCTTTCCAACCTGGCCCGCAAGCATCCGTTGATCTACAACTCGGGCGTTTTCCTGTCGGCCAGTGCGCAAAACAAATACTTCGTGAGTAGCGAGGGCAGCAGGATTCAGCATGGGCAGAAGTACCTGCGCATCTACCTGCAAGCGAGCACCAAGGCCCAGGACGGCATGGACCTGGTGCAGTACCGCACCTTCAGCGCCGCCAGTGAGGACGCGCTGCCCGGCGAGGCGGAGCTCACAAAGGAGTTTCAGAAGGTAATCGACCAAGTTCTGGCCCTGCGCGAGGCGCCGCTGGTCGAACCCTACGCCGGACCTGCGATTCTGATGAATCGCGCCGCGGCTGTCTTCTTCCACGAGATCTTCGGGCACCGCATCGAAGGCCATCGCCAGAAGGACGTCGAGGAGGGGCAGACTTTCACCAAGAAGATCGACCAGGAAGTTCTGCCCGAGTTCATCAGTGTGCACGATGATCCCACCAAGGCCAGGTGGGACAAGACCGACCTTCGAGGGTACTACAAGTACGACGACGAGGGCATAGCTTCCCAGGACGTCACGCTTGTGGACAACGGCGTTCTCAAGACCTTCCTCTTGTCACGCTCGCCGGTGCAGGACTTCACCAGCTCCAACGGACACGGAAGGCGCTCGCCGGGCAACAGGATCGTAAGCCGGATGGCTAATACGATCGTCTACTCGACGAAGACCACCACCTTCGATGGGTTGCGCAAGATGCTTGTCGACGAGTGCAAGAAGCAGGACAAGCCCTACGGATTGCTGTTCAACGACATCACGGGCGGTTACACCGGAACCCGTCGCATGGGAGCACAGACGTTCAAGGTTCTCCCGGTGGTGGTCTACCGAATCTACGCCGATGGCCGAGAGGACGAGCTGGTCCGCGGCGTGGACATTGTCGGAACGCCACTCACCTCATTCTCCAAGATCATCTACACGGCCGACGACCCCGACGTCTTCAACGGCACGTGCGGAGCTGAATCGGGTGCGGTGCCCGTCTCGGGTGTCTCGCCGAGCATTCTGGTCTCTCAAATCGAGGTCGAGAAGCGACGCCGTGACCAGGAAAAGCCACCACTCCTGTCGCCCCCGATCGCGTTGAGTGGACCGTAGTGTGGATGGGGCGGATGGTGACGAACGATCAAAACGGATTCGCCTCGGGCGGATGAAGGAGCTAACCGGTGAAAACGAAAGTTGCTGCACGATACACTGTTCTGGGATTGGTGTTGGGCACGTTGGGGACTCTCCCCGCGGATGCGGCGGAACGACTGCCCGATAGTAAGGAACTCATGCGGGCGCTGGCGGATGAGATCACACGCTCCATGAATCTCCAGATGGAGGATCTCGAGAAACCCTATTTCATTCAGTACACGGTGGACGATTCGATCGTGTACCACATCGTTGCCAAATACGGCGACGTCACGGAGTCCCGGCGCAATCGATCGCGAGATTTCTACAGCCAGGTGCGGATCGGTTCGGACAAGCTCGATAACACGAACTTCAGCGGCGATACCGGTCCGTTCGCAATGTTTTTCGGCGCCGGCGGCGGCGGGCAGGCGAGCCTTCCCATCGAGGAGGATTACACGGCTATCCGCCAGTCGATCTGGTGGGCCACCGACGGCGACTACAAGGACGGCGTCGAGACGCTCACCGAGAAACGAGCGTACATGAACGACAAAAACCTGCAGGATCGCCCGAACGACTTCTCCAAGGCGTCCATCGTCGAGCTCATCGAACCGACGGCCCAAATCGAATTCGACAGGGACGCCTGGGAGCAACGCCTCAAGAGGATTTCCGCCCGGTTCAACAAGCACACACAGATTCAAGACTCCAAGACCCAGCTCCTTGTGGGAGTGAGTAACGCCTACATCGTCAATACCGAGGGAACGCGGCTGCGAACCCCGGATCACGGCGCGCTGCTGATGATTAGCGCCGAGCTCCAGGCCCCCGATGGGATGAAGATCTCCGATGGTCTGAGCTACTTCGGCCCAACGCCTCAGGATCTGCCGCCCGAAGGTGAGATCTTCCAAGATATTGACGAGTTGGTCGCGGGGTTGATGAGCGCCGCCGCGGCGCCGATCCTTGATCGCTACACAGGCCCCGTCCTGTTTGACAACGTGGCGGCCGGGCAGATGTTTCGGACCATGCTCGCCCAGAGCATCGCCGCGCGCGTCGACCCCGTCGGTACGCAGCGAAGGAAGTTGACCGGTGCGGGGAGCTTGGAAAAGAAACTCGAACAGCGCATCCTGCCCGATTCCTTCCAGATCTACGACGATCCTACCCTACCCAAGGTGGGCGACACCCATCTGCTCGGTCACTATCGGTACGACGACGAGGGTGTCCGGACCGAACGGGTGGACCTTGTTGTGGACGGTGTGCTCAAGAGCATGGTGATGTCACGCGTGCCGACCAAGAAGCTGTCGGGCACCAACGGGCATGCCCGTCGGTCCGGCGGCAACACCACACCGGAGACGGCTATCGGATGCCTGTTTATCCAGGACAAGAACGGCATTTCCGATGAGGCGCTCAAGGCAAAGCTGATCGAGGCAGCCAAAGAGGAAGGTCTTGATT
>JADFOB010000216.1 GCA_022563055.1 Planctomycetota bacterium | reverse complement strand
CGGGCCAAGACCTGTCCCGGAGGGACATTGGAGAATAGCCCGGCGTTTCAACGCCGGGTTTTCGGACCCGCCCCACGACGAAAGTCCCGTAGGGACGGTTGAGGGGTTCGCCCACGCGTTCCCTTAGTCGTCCCGACGGGACTCCAAAGAGGATCATAAACTTCACCAAACCCAGGCATCCATGCCTGGGCTATTCTCGTGCCGTCCCTACCGGACTTGGAACACCGCCGGCTAGAGCAAGCTCTGTTTTTGTGTAGCGTGTCGGAGTTTGAGAATCCTCGGTCGTTCTACGGCCGCCACGGGGGGCGGCCGCTACATTTGCAATGAAACTGCGTTAGGGTTCTTGCTTGGCGGCTTGGCGTCGCAGGGCCTCAAACGCTCTTTCGAGGTCGGCTTGGCGCTTCTTGCGCAGGTCCAACGGCAGCTCCGATCGCCGGATGTGCCATTCCACCGTCGTGCCGTCTCCCAGTGGCACGACAATCTTTCCGACGTAAGGATCCGATCCGAGCGACGGCTGGCGGGGTTGCGCGGGATCGTTCGTTCTCGCCTCCTCGGGCGGGCGCACGCGATAGAACAGCACGCCGTCCGGCTCGAGGAGGTACCCCAGCCCGGTAAACGCCGCGATTTCGTCCAGCGCCTGCTCGAGCGACGCGTTGGAAACGTTGAGCGAGTAGACCTGCCGCGTCTGGGCTGACAACGATGCCAGGGCGCCCGGCTCGACGCGAATGGGTATCTGTGCGTGGTCGCCCAGGGCGTGCAGGACTTTGATGAGCGGGCGGTGGTTCATACGCAGGTTCACCCGGCGCTGGAGCCGGCTCTGAAGCAACTGCGTGACCGAGCTGATCACGATCCGGTTCTCAAAGAAGCACCAGGCCCACCCAAGACGCTGACACGCGATGCTCAGAACCTGGTCTCCCGACCCTGCGCCGACACTTCGGATCGCTTCGGAAAGCTTCGCCCACCCGTCGGGCACGGGCACTTGAAACTGAATCCGAGGCTCAAGCCGCGAAAGAGCCGCCGGGTCGACACCGGGTTGCATGGTCGAGAGTTCAGCAAGCGTATCCAGTTCCGCCCAACTCGGCGCTCGACCCAGACAGAGCAACACTTCCTTGGGCACAATCTCCACAAACCGGTCCCGTACGATGAACTCCATACCCAGCGGCGTGAAAAGCTCCGTGAGGCCTCGGCGTAGGGCCATGTTGGCGATGGAGACATGCTCGAGCATGGTGTCTCCACCGTGCGGAACGAGGTCCATGACTTCCGGAACCATTTCGATCCGGACACCGGTCTGCTCGGTAATCTGTTGGATGGCATCGCGGAGCGTCACGTGGTCCAGCGTGATGGTGGCGGGCTCATCGAGCGCTTGCTCGATCAGCCCACGTGAGTCGACCTGTGCCGACGCTGCCGCCAGCAAACCAAAGCATGTGTACCACAAGAAAGTCACTCTGCTACCCCACATTACAACGGTAGAAACTCGGGTGAAAACTCGTCAAACGCATCCACGATCGGCTCCGAGCTAAAGGAGACCAGGGAGACGCCTGATCGTGTCGACTGCGCCGAAGCGAGCGTACGCGGCAAACGCGCGATCGTGACCACCGCCACGGTGCGTGTGGTCGAATCCGCATCCCTGTCGCCCGTGAAAGCGCCACGGGCAATCTCGATCCGGCATCGAGGTTGCGTGTCGGTCAAAGACCACCAACGCGGTACGGTTACGAGCATAGCCAGCGCCGCCGCGGCAGCGAGAGGAACGCCCAGGCGGAAGATCAGCGGACGCCGTTGTGGTTGCCTTTTCCGTAAGCTCAGCCTGCTGAGCACCTGGGCCGTGTACTCCTCGGTGTCCACGTCGACGGCGTCGCGCCCCAAGCCCCGGAGCCACCGGTCGATCTGATGAAGATCGTGGTCATCTTCGGATTCCACGGCTGCGACAACCGTCTTCACGAAGGGCGTCGACTCGACCTCCGCCGATCGGGCAGCCCAGCGTTTTACCAGCTCGTCGACCGCACGGAACTGCTCAGCCTCGGCGCGCAACGCCGGAGATTCAGCGAGGGCCTCATCCAGCCGACGCCGCTCGGCTTCACTGAGGTCTTGATCCAAGCTGCGGCTGATGAGCAGCGCCGGATCGTCGGGGTTGTATGGCGTGTCGCTCATGATTCTCGGTCCACGTTCCCGCGGGCTCCGGACTCACGTCTCGGGCCATCACAGGAAATCGGCGAGCATGACCTTCATGCTCTTGCGCGCCTGGAAGACGTTCCACTTGACCATCTCCACGCTACATTCGAGGACATCCGCCACTTCCTTCTGCGGCAGACCCTCGACGCTGAAGAGAACAAGCGCTAGGCGCTGCTGGTCCGGTAACTGATTCATCGCTTCTTCGATCGCCGTCTCCAATTCGCCGGGCAGGGCCGGTGCGTTATCCTGGGGCTGCCCCGATCGTCCCAACGTATCCGCCGGCTCACCGCCATAGGGCGAGAGTTCCTCGATGGGAATGGCGGCCCGGCCCTTGCGAGCCCGCCGATAATTGAGCGACAAGTTGCTGACGATCCGCAGCAACCAGGCCCCGAAACGCTCGGGATCGTCAAGCTGCGAGAGACTCCGGAACGCTCGAACGAAGGCGTCCTGGCTGACGTCCTTGGCGTCCTCCGCGTTGTTGAGCAGCCGATACGCGATCGAAATCGCGCGCCGGTGGTACACTCGGACGAGTTCGCCAAAGGCGCCGGTGTCTCCGGCCTGGGCCAAGCGTACCAGCGAAGCTTCCGTCACCTGTGCCGTCTCAGCGTCGATCTCCAAGTCGCTTCCGTCCACCTGGTTAGACACTTTCGTGCGGGAACCGTTAGACCGCCGGATTGGCGATTGACAATTGGGGATTATCGTTTGCCAAAGGGCAATCTTCAATCGACAATCGACAATTCGGATGCTTGTAAGCGCGGAAATCGACGAATGCCGGCGTGCCGTTCGCCAGGCCCATCAAGACGGCCAACCCGTCGGGCTCGTTCCGACGATGGGGGCTTTGCATGAAGGTCATCTTTCGCTCGTCCGGCAAGCCCGTTTGGAAAATGATTGTGTGACAGCTACAATCTTTGTCAATCCGACACAGTTTTGTGCCGGCGAAGATTTTGAACGCTATCCTAGAGACGAAGAACGGGATATGGAGTTACTGCAAAATGAAGGCGTGGATTGGGTGTTTATTCCTTCCACCAAAGAAATATTTCCCAACGGGTTTTCGACATACATCGAGCCGCCGAAAACCGCGCAAGGCTGGTGCGGAGCGAGCCGTCCCGGACATTTTCGCGGTGTATGCACGGTCGTGTTTCTTTTGTTAAATTTCATGCAGCCCACCCGTGCCTATTTCGGACAAAAAGACGCTCAACAATGCGCTGTGATTCGCTCCATGGTTCAAGATTTACAAATGCCGGTTGAAATTAAAATCCTCCCAACAGTGCGTGAAGCGGATGGCATAGCCCTATCCTCACGCAACGCTTATCTATCTGCCACGGA
>JADFOB010000215.1 GCA_022563055.1 Planctomycetota bacterium | reverse complement strand
GGAACAGCGATGACGGGCCTGAGGCTTGAGATTGAGCGACTTGATCCGATGGCCGTGGCCCAAGACGTGGCGTTGGAGTACTAATACGCCACGGGACCGGCGAAAGAGGTAGCCCGCATCCGGCGGATGGGGCACGCCAAGTATGAGCTGGAGAAGATGATCGACAGCTCGGAGCCATTCGACGTACGGCAGGTTTCCAACCGCAGCGCCGAGTACGCGCCGGCCATCCATATGGCGATGGACTTGGGCAGTCCCTCGGCGCGGGCGCCCGACCCGCAGGTGGCGGAGCTCCAGGCGTCCGCGCGGGCCGGTCTCGTAACGATCGACCTTCTGTTTGGCGCGTATCGAGGTGGAAAACTGTGCAGCGCGTGCTTGGCGATCGAATCGCCCGGCGGGGCGGCCATGGTCATGCTGCCGCATATCCGGCGACGCGACGTGCAGTCGGACGCAACCGTGGCTGCGCTCCATGCGTTGCAGCGGGCGTCGTGGGAAAGGTCGATCCGACTCCTGGAGGTGCTCCTGGTGCCCGGTGCGGAGGAGTCCGCGCGTGTGCTGGGGCTCGCGGGTTTTGGGTATCTAACGACGCTGCTCTACCTGACGCGTTCCATGGGCGAATCCGATCCCGTCGTCTCATCGGCGGGCGATCTGACGTGGTTTGCCTACGAGCCGAATCGGGAGGCTCTTTTCTGCACCGCCTTGGAGGCCAGTTACGTGCAAAGCCTTGACTGTCCGGAACTTACGGGCACCCGATCGGCAAGCGAGGTGCTGGCCACCCATCGCGCCCGGCGCGATTTTGACCCGGAGATCTGGTGGGTTGCGGTGCGGGGTGGGGTAGCCGTGGGCGTGGTTCTGCTCAACCGAATATCACCCCAACAGGGGTTGGAGATCGTCTACGTCGGCGTCGCGCAACCCTCGCGTGGAACGGGAGTTGCGGACGCACTGCTCGGACGGACGATGAGGGCGGCGAAGGAAAAAAGTGCCAAGTTCGTGACACTTGCGGTCGATCGGCGCAACGCACCGGCGCGGAGGATGTACGCTCGCTGGAATTTCGCGGACACGCTGAGGCGCGATGCCTTCTTCTTAACTTCGCCCTCCGTATGAGTTTGCCGGATTCTCACACGAATCCGAGCACTTATCCACACTCGTTCCCACAGACGGTAATTCGCGGTGGGTAAAGTTTTTTTTTGATCGCTAACTCCTTACTACGTGGGAGACACCGATGCACGCGTGCTTGTGCGTCAAGAAATCCCATTGACGCCGTCGCCGTCGGCTGCTAAATTCACGGTCGTTGGAGAGGCCTGCCGCGGACGGTTGACGCGGTGAACTGACACGCGGTCGGGGAGACACGCGTTCGTTCTGGCGCTCCCCCAGCTTTTTCCGGTACAACCAAGTTCGATCGAGGCGTTTGGCAAGAGGTTCCTTTCTATCCCGAGGAGCTACTGGTGACTCTTTGCGCGCAAGCTACGGTTTCAACGGTCTCGCAGGTTCAGGCGCGGGTGGCTGAGGAAATCGGCCCCCAACGGTTCAACGTGTGGTTCAAGAACGCCGCACGGTTCACTTTTACGGAGGACTACCTCAGGGTCTCTACGCCCAACCATTTCATCGGCGAGTGGATCGAAAGCCATTTCGCCGACGTGATCGTCCAAGCCGCTCGTGACGTCACCGGTCGCGATTTCACGCTGAGCTTCGCCATCGACCCGGCACTCGCCAAGGGGCTCGGAAAAAAGCAGCCTGACAGGCAGGTAGCCTTTGTCGCCAACAACCCGGAGCGGCTCGCGCGGCGTAAGCGGCGGTTTGGAACGGCGCTGCCCACGTCCAACCTTCGCGGCAAACTCGAGGACTTCGTGGTGGGCACGTCCAACCAACTGGCCTACGCAGCCGCCCGCCACGTGATCGAGAATCCCGCGAATGATTACAACCCGCTTTTCATCCACGGCGGTTCGGGCCTGGGCAAGACGCATCTTCTCCAGGCGATTTGCAACGGGCTTCTCGAACGCCATCCGGAAACGCGCTGGCGTTACGTCTCGGGCGAGGAGTTTACCAACGACTATGTCTACTCGATCAAGGCACGGGAGCAGGACGCCTTTAGGGAGCGATACCGGGACGTCGACGTCCTCGTCATCGATGATGTCCACTTCCTCGCCAACAAGCGGGCCACCCAGGCGGAGTTTCTTCACACGCTCAAAGCCATCGACGCAACCGGAAAGCAGATCGTGCTCTCCTCCGACGCGCCTCCCAAGATGATCGGACACTTCTCCGACTCGCTGGTGAGCCGGTTTGTGTCGGGCATGGTCGTACGCGTTGACTCGCCGGATGTAGCGGTCCGGGCCGAGGTGCTGCGACGGCGGGCACAGCGCCTCAAGGTGCATATCTCCGAGCCGGTCATCATGTGTATCGCGGAGAACTTCCGCGCCAACATTCGAGAGCTCGAAGGAGCCCTGCTCAAGGTCGTTGCCCAGGCACAGCTCACGCGCGAGCCCATTACGCTTACGCTGGCGGCGCGGGCCATCAAGGATCTGGTCCGCCAGACCGCGCCGGTCGTCATGCTCTCGGACATCGAGAGCATGGTGGCCATCTACTTCGGTCTTACGCCGGCCGATCTCCATACCTCGCGGAAATCACGCACGATCGCTCTGGCGCGTGGGATTGCCATGTACCTCGCCCGCAAGCATACGGACATGAGCTTCCCGGAGATTGGCCGCTTCATGGGTAACAAGAACCACTCGACGGTCATCCTCGCCAGCCGCCGCATATCCAAGAGGTTGCAGGAAAACGCCATGGCCCGCTGGATGACGCCGGCCGGTCAGAAGGAGCAGAACCTCGCCGTGTTGGTCGGCGAGATTGAAGAGCAGTTCAGCACGGATCGGAGTCGCGAGCCGGGGCATGACGCGCCGGCGACTTCGAAACCCGTGCCGATCTCAGCCGCTTAGCACGGGTCCAGGACGAAAACCCGAGGCTTTGAAGCGACGGCAAGAGCGGACGCCCAACCACGGCGCCCGCTCTTGTTCTTTTGGAACCCGTAATCCTTCCAACAACGCACAGCCCGAATCGTTTTCCCGGCGAAAGCGGGGTGGCGAGCGGATCCATTTCCCCAGATCCATCGGGAATCGTGTCCGTTCCCCACCCTACGCCGGAGGCGAAGGATGGGGCACCCCGTGGTCCCACAATGACAATCAAAGCTACACGCGGGTGCGCATACGTGTGTTGATCATCCGAGCCCCAAGCGCGAGCGCGGGGTTTTCGTTCGTGGCGTTCGAAGAACCCGTTTTGGTTCGCGGTGTCTGAAGAACCCGTCGCTTACGCTCGGGGCTCTGACTGTCGTAGGACAGAGACGAACTGCCGTCTACCCCAAATCCAGGGCCATGATCTTCTTCTTGTCCCGAATGTAGAGGCGCGTTCCCGCCAGGGCCGGGGCGGTCCAGGAAACTTTGTCGAGAAGCTCAGCCGTGGCATGGATGGTCAGGCCGTCAGCCGTCGGTGTGGCGATGGTCAACACGCCGTCCT
>JADFOB010000214.1 GCA_022563055.1 Planctomycetota bacterium | reverse complement strand
GGTTTGGGATCGCAGCGGTTACTGCTCAAGAGCAGTGGCACACCAACCCATCGGACCGAGGCTGACAGAGCGCTGGATGACTTGCTACGTGCGCGATGGAGAAGCGCATGAGGTTCGAGCATGGATGCTCACTCAGGGCCTGCTGCCTGGCGGCTGGGCTGACCTTGCTGTCGTCGGGTGGGACGGCCTATGCGCAGTCCGCGCCCGCGTCCGCGTTCGATAATCCCCTCAGCGTACCCGACCTCACGCACCTGGTTCCGACCGCCACCGATCCGGCGGGTGTCAGCGCGAGTCTGCAGATTCTCGTTCTGCTGACGGTGCTGACGCTGGTTCCGTCGATCCTCGTCATGATGACCGCGTTTCCGCGCATCGTGATCGTGCTTGCCTTGCTGCGACAGGCGGTTGGCACGCCGCAGTTGCCGCCGGGTCAGATCCTGCTGGGCTTGTCCCTCTTTATGACCATGCTCGTGATGGCGCCGACGTGGCACAAGATCCAAACGCAGGCGGCGACACCCTACTTCGATGGCCAGATGGGGCAGCGAGAAGCGGTGGAGATCGCGGTCGGGCATATCAAGGACTTCATGTATCGTCAGATTGACCAGGCGGGCAACCACGAGGACGTCTACCTGTTTCTCGAGTATGCGGAGGATCGAGAGATTCCCGAGGAGGAGGAGATCGTGGTTGGGGACGTGTCGATGACGGTGATGGTCCCGGCCTTCATACTCAGCGAACTCAAGACCGCTTTTATCATGGGGTTTCGCGTCTACTTGCCCTTCCTGGTGATCGACATGGTGATCGCCACGATCCTGCTCTCGATGGGCATGATGATGCTGCCGCCCGTGCTGATATCGCTACCGTTTAAGTTGCTGTTGTTTGTGCTGGCTGACGGCTGGCATCTGGTTGTGGGTACGTTGTTGAACAGCTTTGCGTGATAGCTCCGCGACGTGCGGTGAGTGTACGGGGACATGTGGGACGTTTGGGGATACTGCGATGGAGTTTTCTGAAGCGCTCGAGATCGGCAGGACCGCCTTTTGGATGGCTCTATCCACGGCTGCCCCGATCCTGGTGATCGGGTTGGTTGTTGGGTTGGTCATCGCGATGTTTCAGGCGGTGACCCAGTTGCAAGAGCAGACGTTGACGTTCGTACCGAAGATTGCCGCGATGGTGGTGGCCGCCGCGGTTTTTATTCCGTGGATCGCCAAGCGTATGGTGACCTATGCGCAGGAGATGCTCGGGCCTGGATCCTGGTGATGAGGTGGAGCTGCGCAGATGCCCTGGTCGCTTTTGGACATTTTGTCGGCGTTGCCGGTCTATGCGCTGGTGCTGTTTCGCCTGACGGGATTGATGCTGACGGCCCCGTTGTTCGCCAGCAGCGTGATACCGGTCCGCATCCGGGTCGCCCTGACGGTTACCGTAGCAGCCATGATCTTTCCGTTGGTGGCTCCCAGCGCGCCGACGAACGTAACGCTGTTGATGGTCGCGGTGGGAGGCGTGGCGGAGCTGATGATCGGAGCGACGATCGGCTTGGCGCTCGCAGTCCTCTTTTTGGGGACCGAAGTAGGCGGAATGCTGGTTGGACAGCAGGGCGGGCTTGCACTCGGACAGGTGTTCGATCCGACGCAGAACCGCCAGACGACGGTCGTGGCACAGATCTACACCATCGTCTGGACGCTGATTTTTCTGATTATCGGTGGCCATCGTGCGACGATGGCTGCCCTGCTCGACACCTACGAGGTGATTCCGCTGCTGACGTTTCGCTTCGACGAATCGTACATGCTGATGCTGGTGGAGATGCTGACAGCCGCGTTTGTGATGGCGATCCGCTTGGCGGGTCCGGTGTTGATCGCGCTGTTCATGTTGGGCACGGCGATGGGATTCCTTTCGCGCACAATGCCGCAGTTCAATATTCTGACGATTGGCTTCGCACTGCGGGGCATGGTGGCCATCGGGGTGGCGGGGTTTGCCCTGATTGCGTGTGAGGATCTGTTTGTGGATGCAATCTGGAACGGGCTGGAGCTCGTTCGTGCGAGCTTTGGGCTTGACGGCGCCGTTGGCGGTGGAACGAGCTAATGCCTGCAGATCACGACGAAAAAACCGAAGCGCCGACACCACGAAAACGGCAAGAGGCACGCAGGCGCGGGCAGGTCGCTCGAAGCCAGGACGTGACCGCGGCGGTACTGCTGTTTGTCGGATTCCTGGCGCTCTTGCTGTTTGGTCCCGCCCTGGGGCGCGCCCTGGTGTCGATCGTGCGAACGGCGCTCATGTCCGAGTCGCCGATGGCCCCGGCGGAGGCGCTGCCCTTCGCCGCTGCGGTCTTTATCGAGGCTGCAAAGAGCGTCCTGCCCATTCTGCTCGCCATGTTCTTCGCATTGCTGCTCGCCATGTTCGCGCAGGTCGGGTTGCTGTTCACGTGGACTCCGCTCAAGCCAAGCTTCAGCAAACTCAATCCGATCAGCGGGTTCAAACGCCTCTTCTCCATGCAGTCGGTCATGCTCGGGCTGATCAACTTCGGGAAACTCCTGGTTGTCGGTGTCGTTGCGTACATGGTTTTGATGGGTAGTGCAGCCGGGATCATCTACGCGAGCACGCTCGAGTTTCGAGATACGTTTCGTCTGGGATGGGCGCTTTTGTTCGAGATGACCATGAAGCTCTCGCTCGCTCTGCTGATCCTGGCGATGTTGGACTTCGCCTGGCAGCGATACAAACACGAGCGAGACCTCCGGATGACCAAGGAGGAGGTCAAGGACGAGATGCGACGCATGGAGGGGGATCCGCAGATCAAGCGCAGGCGACGACAGGTGCAACTACAGATTGCGATGCAACGGCTTGGTCGGGATGTGCCCAAGGCGGACGTGGTGGTCACCAACCCGACGCACGTGGCCATCGCCATCGCGTACGACGGTGACACGATGAGCGCGCCGAAAGTCGTGGCCAAGGGAGCCGACCACGTCGCCCTGCGCATTCGGCAGATTGCGATGCGCGTTGGGATTCCGATCGTCGAGCGACGCGCCCTTGCGAGGGGGCTTTATGAGGCTGTGGATGTCGGCGAGTACGTCCCCGAGCGATTCTACCGTGCGATCGCGGAGATCCTCGCGTACGTCTATGAGTTGACGGGGAAACGGGCGCACCGTGCGGCGCCCGAACCGGTCGGGGTTGGTGCCACGGAGATGGCATAGACGAGTGTGCTGGTATTGTGTTTCACGAGTTTTACGACTACCCCGAGCCGCAGGCTTTAGCCTGCGCGAATTCACGAAAATCGTCGACGCCACGGCGACCGTGGCATCGCGGCGTCTTCTCACAGCGCGAATTCGCGCGGGCTAAAGCCCGCGGCTCGGGTTCTGTGGGTGATGCTCGGTTGTCCAAATGTCCCATGTTCGTCCCGGCGACTGTCTCCGCAACCGCTAGTCGCGGATCGTCGGGCGCGGCTTGGGCGTTGGCGAAGGTACTTCCTCGACCGGGGCTCCGTCGTACGGTTCGGTCAGCGTTGCGATCAGTGCGTCACTGGG
>JADFOB010000213.1 GCA_022563055.1 Planctomycetota bacterium | reverse complement strand
TGCTCCGCGACGACGGTATCGCACGCCTCTTGGTTGCATACGCACCGCTGTAGCGGGCAGCGTCCCCCTGTGGACCCTTCCTGTTTGTTTGTCCATTGGCACTTTAACCGGCTTCGCGGGGCATTCTGACGCACAAGGGGCTGCACGCTGCCGCCGGAGGCTCTGACCGGGCATAGCGATCCCGCCGGTCGGGACATCCGAACGGGCGCCGACATGGATACGCCACGCAATCAGAGCCCCGAGCGCGAACGACCGGGTTCTCCGGTGCGACGCCGACATCCGTGAAACCCCGCGCTTGCGCTTGGGGTTCTGATCAGTGCCGCCTGGATTGTGGCGGACCCCGTGGATCTCACGGCCCGCCAGGAGGCTCGCCCTCCCAGGGGTTCTGCCTACAGCGTCACGCATCCTCCGGCTGAGAGCTGACGGCTGAGAGCTGGACAATCCGTCCGTGGCGCCGATGATACTTGGTCTACGAACAAAAGAAGGGGACCAAGCTTATGCCCACACAGATGAGCGTGAAGACGATCGAGGATCTGGAGCCGGCGGCTGTCTGGCGATTCTTTGCCGAGATGGCGGCCGTTCCGCGTGCGTCCAAAAAGGAGGAGCGAATCTGCGCGCATGTTCGCGCGGTGGCCGAGCGCCACGGGCTCGACACTCGTACGGATTCCGCCGGCAACCTCATCATCAAAGTGCCCGCCACCAAAGGCTGCCAAGCCGCTCCAGTGACCGTTCTGCAAGCCCACCTCGATATGGTCTGCGAGAAGAACAGCGACTCGACGCACGATTTCGACAAGGATCCAATCCGCCTCCTGCTCGATCAAGACAGCGCCGGCGAGCCGATCGTCCGTGCGGATGGAACGACGCTCGGAGCGGACAATGGAATCGGCGTCGCCATGGCATTGGCCGCCGCCACCTTGCCGGATGTCGTGCATGGGCCGCTCGAGCTGCTCTTTACCCTCGATGAGGAATCGGGGATGACGGGCGCCAAGGGGCTTACGCCTGATTCGTTTGCCGGTCGGCGGATGCTCAACCTGGATTCCGAAGAGGACGGCGCTATCTACATCGGGTGCGCCGGCGGTTGTGACACGACGTTGTCATGGAAGTTCAGCGCCCACTCACCGGACACCAAGTGCGAGACGTGCCACGTGAGTGTCACGGGTCTTCGCGGCGGCCACTCCGGCGGCGACATCCATGAGGGGCGCGGCAACGCGATCAAGCTCCTGGCGCGGACACTCCTTGGAATCGAACACGACGCGCTGCGGGTCGGGCTCATCAACGGCGGCAGCTTGCGCAACGCCATCCCGCGCGAGGCCCAGGCCGTCGTCTGCGGACCGCCGGGTACGCTCTTCGCACTCGAGGAGGCAGCCAACCGGACCCGACAGGAGTCCGCCCACGAATCGGGCGAGCAGCACGTGATGATCCACGTCGAGCCGGCCAAGCACGAGAAACCCGAATTGATCCTGAGTTGCGAGGACAGCCGGCGCGTTTTGTCCGCGCTGACGGCGCTTCCCGACGGGGTTGTGGGCATGCACCCCAAAGTCGCCGAGCTGGTCGAGACGTCCAACAACGTAGCCACGGTGATTACGAGCGTGGTGGCACAAGACGGCGTCATCCGCGTCGACGTGGGCACCTTGTCTCGCAGTTCATCTTCCTCACGTTTGCGGGGGTTGCTGGCTCAGATCGCCGCCGTGGGGCGATTGGCTGGTGCGTCCGTCGAAACCGGCAACGAGTATCCCGGTTGGGAACCCAACACCGATTCGCCCATCCTGGCGACCTGCCGCCGACTTTACAAGGAAACGTTCTCGACGGAACCAAAGGTTCTGGCGATCCACGCCGGTTTGGAGTGCGGCCTCATCGGCGAGCGCGTGGGCGACATGGACATGATCTCGATCGGCCCGCGGATCGAAGGCGCGCACAGTCCCGACGAGCGCGTCTACATCAACTCGGTCCAGTCCTTCTGGAAGTACCTCAAAGTCGTCCTGGCGGAGCTTGGCCGCGACAAGGAATAGGATTCGGGTGCCACCGCTGTGTCAGTAGTGGTATGTGCCCGTGCGCATTGAGCACGGAGACGAAGAGACACAGAGAAGAGGTCGAAGATCAAAGGCTTCGATGTTTGGACCCCGGCGCGCCGGTGTTTCGACGTTTTGCCGTTTCGACGTTTTCCCCCGCGATCTCTGCGTGCTCCGCGGTGAGATATCCGGGCTAGACTCGGGCCATTCGGCGCGCGCCTTGCGCAACAAGGGTGCGAAGCGATTGGGCGAGGTTCCAGCTCTTGTCGGACGCCTTGAGTCGGGCGATGCATATGATGTCCAGGCTGAGGGGGAGGTCATGTTTCTGCGTACGGAACGCCTCGCGGATTCGGCGGCGAACGTAGTTGCGTTGGACCGCGTTGCCGATCTTCTTGGAGACGCTGCAACCGAGGCGCGACCAGGCCAGATCGTTAGAGGCTACATAGACCACCAGCGCGGGATCGGCCTGGCTACACTTGGCGGCGAAGACGCGCGCGAAGTCCTTACGCAGCCGCAACCGCTCCGATCGACGAAAACGCTGATCGCCTGAAGTCATCATCGTCTCGCCGATCCGCCTAACCCGCTTTTCTCACACCGCAGAGGGCGCGGAGAGCGCAGAGGTTCTTGTAGAAAGAAGTTATGTCAGAACCCGCACGCTCTCTTAACACACCGTATTCTGATGAACGCTTGTTGGCGGCGATCCCTTCTTCTCTTTCCGTCTCCGCGACCTCTGCGTGCTCTGCGGTGAAATATCCGGGCTAACCGGACGGTCCGTCAAACACCGGCGCCGCGGGCGGAATGCAATCGCGACTCATCCGGAGCCCGCGCGGTTCCACCGTCACGCGCGCTGCGCCAAACACCATGGATGCTCCTCGCAGGCTAAAGGCTGCGGCTCCGTGTCGCGCGATCGCGGCGGTGTAGGAGCAGGATCAACGCCGGCACCAGCAGCGGCCTCACCACGAACGTATCAATGAGGATTCCCACCGCAAACGCCACGGCGAACTCCTTCATAAGCACAAGCGTACCCGCCAGCAGCGAAGCGAAGGTGGCTGCCATGATCACACCGCAGCTACTCACGACCCGTCCTGTTTTCCTGATGGCGTTTTCGACGGCCTCTCTGGGAGGATGGCGGGTCAACTCCTCGCGAATCCGCGTGACGACGTAGATGTTGTAGTCCTGTCCGAGGCTCAGGATGATGATAAAGAGCAGGAAGTGAATCTGCCAGCTCAGCCCGTCCAGACCATACCACGCATAGAAGACCATCCACGTGATTCCGTAGGTCGCAAAGTAAGTCAGCAAGGTGGCTGCGACCAGAACCAGCGACTGCAAGGGCGACCGAATCAACCAGACGAGGATCAACCAGACGACCGTCACGGCAGCCCCGGCGACGATCCGAAAGTCCCGCCTTCGAAGATCGCGCATGTCCCGATACTCGGGCGTCAGACCGGACAGGTCGACGCGGACTTGTGTCCCGCCAATGGCGTTGAGGAGCCCGGTTTCTTCAACTACCTCGAGTA
>JADFOB010000007.1 GCA_022563055.1 Planctomycetota bacterium | reverse complement strand
AAGCCCAACACGCCCAAGCGACGCAAGAAGCCCGGAGCCCGGCAAGGGCATCCGGGCCATCGGCGGAAGACACCCGAGCAGATCGATGAACGGGAAACCCACCGTCTGAAGCGCTGTCCACACTGTGACGGACGACTGCAACGCTGTCAGCGCAGTCGCAGACGGATCATCGAAGACATCCCCCAAGAGATTCATCCGGTGGTCACCGAGCACACCATTCACCGCGACTACTGTCCCAAGTGCAAGAAACACGTGGAACCCGTCGTGCCCGATGCGTTGCCCCATGCGACGATAGGCCACCATCTGAATGCCCTGACTTCCTGGCTCCATTACGGCCTGGGCGTGACGATCGATCAGATCGTGGACATTCTCGGTTATCATCTGCAAACCAAGCTCACGCCGGGCGGTCTGATCGACGGATGGCGGCGGTTGTCGGAGATTCTTCTGGCGTGGTATGAACAAATCGCGGAAGCCGCGAAGAACTCCGCCTACCTTCACGCCGACGAAACCGGTTGGCGGATCAATGGCCAAGGATGCTGGCTATGGTGTTTCGCGAACGATCGCAATTGCTATTACATGATCGAGTACTGCCGAGGCAGTCCCGTGTTGCAGAAGTTTTTCACCGAAGCCTTCGAGGGCGTTTTGATCACCGACTTCTGGGCGGCGTACGATTCAGTCGACGCGGCGGATCGGCAGAAGTGCCTCCCCCATCTGCTGCGCGAGTTGGAAAAGGTGGACCTGCGCAACGACTCCGCCCAGTGGCAGGCCTTCGCCAAGAAACTGCGCCGGCTGCTGCGTGATGGCATCCGTCTGCGGAAGCGTTCGGACTTTGCGCCGAAGCGGTATCAAAGGCGGATCGACCGGTTGAACCGTCGTGTTGGCCAAATGGCACACGAAGAGCATGCGGATGCCGATGCCAAGCGATTGACGAAACGCCTGCGTCGCTATGGGGAGTACCTCTTCACGTTCCTGGATTACCTCTACGTGACTGCGGACAACAACTTCGGAGAAAGACAGATCCGCCCGGCAGTGATCTTGCGGAAGAACAGTCAGTCGAATCGCAGCGACCGCGGCGCAGCCACCCAGGCCGTCCTCATGAGTGTCTACCGCACCCTGCGTCTTCGCGGCCTCAACCCCACGAAGACCATCACCAATGCCCTCAAAACCTACTTGACCACCGGCGAACTTCCGCCGCTACCCACTGGATCCATTGCAGACGGCTGACCTCTTACCATGGGACAAAGCACCCTCCAATGCGTGTCGATTTAATCGAAGCCGATTAAACCGACAAGCCCTCCATGTCTGGGCTATTCTCGTGCCGTCCCTACGGGACTTGGAACACCGCCCCCTACCCCGTGAACGGGTACACTCTTTCTTCGCATCAAAACCCGATTGCGGCTGAGAGGACTCGAACCTCCACGACCTTTCGGCCACTAGATCCTAAGTCTAGCGCGTCTGCCAATTCCGCCACAGCCGCAGCGCCCCGATCCGCGAGCTTCACACCCGCGCGGTCGTCCTTAGCAGGCAAAAGTAAAGTTCGCTATGGTGTAGCGGCCGCCCCCCGTGGCGGCCGTACTATGTCGTTGGCCTCCGGCTTTGCCCTGCACACCCAAACCGCTGCGCAAGAACCGACAATGCTCCAAAGCCTGCAGGCTCGGCTTGTGATCATAGTCATGCCATCTGCAATGTGCGCCACTACAGCATTCTCCATTTCGCGTGGCGGTCTTTCTTGCTACAGCCAAGCCCAAGGCCAATCGCGTCCTACGTCCGCCACGGGGGGCGGCCGCCACATGAAGGCGCAGAACGCACTAACATGTATTGCCCAGCGACCTCGCAGCGGCCATGAAAGACTCATAGGCCGACCGAACCTCGCCAAGCGTGTCGCCCGCGAACTTCTCGAGAAACGCGCGGGCGATCTCGAAGGCGACCACGTTCTGGGCCACGACGCTCGCGGCGGGAACAGCCGAGATGTCGCTCCGCTCATAGTCGGACCGCTGGGCGGTCTTGGATACAAGGTCGACGCTGGGCAAACCACGCAGCAGCGTTGAAATCGGTTTCATCGCCCCGCGAACCACGATCGGGGCACCGTTGCTCATGCCACCTTCCAATCCGCCGGCGTTATTGGTTCGGCGTTTGTAGCCCAGGCTCGCCGTGTTACGAAGTGACGGATCAAACTCAATCTCGTCGTGGACTTCGCTGCCCGGCCGATCGGCTACGCCAAAACCAAGACCGATCGAGACGCCCTTGAACGCCTGGATCGTACCGACCGCCCGCATCAACCGACCGTCCAACTTATCCTGCCACCGCATGCAACTACCCAAGCCGGGTGGATGACCGTGCACCTGAACTTCGACGATCCCGCCGATCGTGTCACGATCGCTCTTGGCTCGTTTGATCGCCGCGATCATTCTCTTGGCTGCGGCTGCATCCGGACAGTACACGTCGTTCGCATCGCGTGCAGCCCGCAGTTCGGCGACCGTGGCATCATCCGGAACATCCGCGACGACGTCACCCATCTGCACGACGTAGCCGACGACCTCCACGTCAAACTCAGTAAGTATGGACCACGCTAGCGCGCCGGCTGCCACACGGGCCGCCGTCTCTCGGGCGGATGCACGTTCCAGCGTTTCCCGGCAATCGGTGGTGAGCCACTTGATGCTTCCCGCCAGATCAGCGTGCCCCGGTCGCGGGCGATGCACGGCGGGAGCCTCGTCGATTCGCCAATCCTTGTTGGCAATCTGAATCGCGATGGGAGAACCAATTGTTACGCCGCGTCTGAGTCCGGTGAGGATGTGCGCGGTATCCTTCTCGATCTTCATCCGCGCACCGCGACCGAAACCTCCCTGCCTGCGCGCAAGCTCGAGGTTGAGCGCATCCAGATCGATACGGACGCCCGCCGGCATCCCCTCGATAAGCGTTATCAGCGCCTCTCCGTGCGATTCCCCAGCCGTCCTATAGTCCAGCATAGCCATTGCGAACCCATGCTATGGCGCGTTTGAGCCGGCGACAAGCTACCCGGTATGTGCCCATGACGCGCCCATGACGCGCGGGCGGGCGGATGGACGCGCTGTTCCCAACGGCTACACTCACGATGTATGGCTGTCCAGACGCACGAGTTCGAGGTCTCGACGCGTGGTAACAACCATGTCGTCAACATCACCGAAGAGGTCGAGCGATGCCTCACCGGCGGCCGAATCCTATCCGGAACTGTAACGGTCTTCGTCGTCGGGTCGACCGCGGGCATCACGACCACCGAGTTCGAGCCCGGCTTGGCCAACCACGATCTCGAGGCCGCCTTCGAGGGGATCGCACCGCAGAATGGAACTTACCTGCATGAGCAGACGTGGCACGACGACAACGGGCATTCGCATGTGCGAGCGTCGCTCCTGGGTCCGAGCATCACGCTGCCGCTGATCGACCGCCGCATACCGACGGGCACATGGCAGCAGATCGTGCTGCTCGACTTCGACACGCGCCCACGGCAACGGCGCATCATCGTTCAAGTCTTGGGCGAGTGAACGCCACCGTTGGATGTGTTCCCTCGTTTGGGTGGCTGCTACGATTCCGTGCGAAGAGCCGCTTGATAGGCGTCGCCGAGCTCTACCAGGCGACCTTGGGCGTACTTGCCGGCATTCCAACGATAACCCAGCGAATCGCCCGTCTTCCGAGGGATCAGATGCCAGTGCACGTGCGGAACGACCTGCCCGGCTACCGTGCCGTTGTTGACGAGAAGGTTGAAGCCTTCAGCCCCGGTTACCGCCAGCAGCGCTTGGCCGAGCTTGGGCACTACGGAAGCTATCCGACTGCACAGCTCAGCCGGCGCATCGACAAGGCGGGCATAATGATCGTATGGAATGATGAGAAGATGTCCGTCAGCCAGCGGACCGACGTCCAGAAACGCAAGAACCTCGCCATCGTCGTGGACGACGACTGCGGGGATATCCCTCGCAACGATCTTGCAGAAGACACAGTTCGCGTCACGTGCCATGACGAGCCTCCCGCAAGCGGGCGCGCGACGGACCCGCTACTCGTTGGTATGCTGCTCGTCGCCCGAGGCTGGCTGGTCCGCCTGTGCCGCCACGTCCTGATCCGGCTCGGGCTTGGTGGCGCCGGCGGATTTTTGGGCCTTGGCGCGATCTTTCGCCGCCTTGACGGCCACGCCGTACCGCGCATCGGCCCGCCGCCTGCGGGCGGTTTTCTTCGGCTTGGTCAGTGATGTGGGGACGTCCTCACCACCGACCAGTTGAACGATTGCCAAGCTGGCGTCGTCCCCCTTCCGCCGTTTGGGGAGGCGGATCAGGCGAGTATATCCACCGGGGCGATCCTCGAATCCCCGCGCAACGTGCTCGATGAGACGGTGGACGACCGACTCGGCCGTGAAAGCGAGTCGCCCCCGAGGTTCGCCGGTGCGATGGCGCCGACCACTGGCCATCCGCATCGTCTTGGCGCGGGCCGCATCCGACATCTCCGCGTACGTCGACCGGTGGTCGGCGGGAATCATACCGCGATCGCTGAGCAAGCGGTGGATTCTGCGCCGTGCCCGCAACGAGGCGGCTGGGTCACTGGACGAGAGCTTCCGCGTCTTAACCGCCAGGGTGATGAGCCCCTCGAGAAACGGACGAACGTCCTTGGCCTTGGCCAGAGTCGTTGTGATACTCCCATGCTCGATCAGACTTTGCGAGAGATTGCGCTGAAGCGCCTTGCGGTGCGCCGATGTCCGGTTGAGTTTCTTATAATGTATGCGGTGCCTCATGCGTTTGCTCGCTCGTCTATGACTGAAGAACCGCCCACGGGCGGCGGGGGTCCAGCAGCGTCGCCATCCATCGTGAAGACTTCCATCGACGCGGCGGTGTCGTTGCCGGATGAACTCGAATCTTCCGGGGCGGGGGGCGTGGCGGCAGCGGTGTCGACCTCGCCCATCCCCAACATGGCAACGGCGGGCGATGATCCAGGCTCGCCTTGTACCGACGTCGGCGCCTCCTCCGGTGAGTCGCCCATGATCAGCCCCAACGAGAGATTCAACTCAGCCAGTTTGGCGTAAACCTCATCAAGCGACGTCTTACCGAAGCTCCTGACGCGGAGCAGATCCGCCTCCGTCTTGGTCACCAGATCCCGAATGGTGAGAATCCTCGCCGCCTCGAGACAGTTGTTCGCCCGAACCGAAAGGTCGAGCGTCGAGACGGGTTTCCGCAGCAAATCCTCCGCAGCGGAGTCGCCGGAACCACCTTCTTCCACCGCCACCTGTGGCAGCGGCGCTATGTTCTGCCCCATTTCATGGTAGGTGATGAAGGGGTTCAGATGCTTGCGCAGGATCATGCTTGCCTCGATCAGCGCATCCTCCGGCGACACGGTACCGTTGGTCCATACTTCCAGGATCAGGCGATCGTAGTTCGTTCGCTGACCGACGCGCATATCCTCGGTTCGGAAACGCACGCGGAGGACCGGGGAAAAAGCGGAGTCGATCGAGATGACCCCAACCTCCTGTTCCGGTGTGCGGTTGTTGGCCGCCGTCACGTAGCCTCGCCCGCTGGCCACGGACATCTCGAGGCGGAAGCTCACGTCCTGTGTCAAGGTCACGATTACGTGCTCCGGGTTGGTGATGGTGATGTTTGGGTCGGCGACAATATCACCCGCCCGAATTTCTCCGGCGGTCTCGCGCTCGACTGTCATCTTCGTCGACCCAAAGCCCTCGTGCTTCAGGACAATACCCTTGACGTTCAGCACGATGTCGGTCACGTCCTCGAGGACACCGTCAAGACCGCTGAACTCATGGGCAACGCCGTCAATCTTGATCGCCGTGACCGCCGCACCCTCGAGGCTTGATATCAATACACGACGCAAGGAATTCCCGATGGTCGTGCCGAATCCCTGCTCGAACGGTTCCACGATGAACCGGCCGTATGAGTCCGTGCTCACGGCGTCGTCGCAGACGACGCGACCCGGCAATTCCAATCCTCGCCACTTGATGCGCATCGGGATGATCTCCAACCAGGTTTCCCAAGCCAAATCCGATCGGACCTGTGTCCCGCCCAGGGTGGGACCGCCGCTCGGGACTCATAGAACGTCAGCGACTACACATCTCGATAATCAACTGTTCTTCCACGGGAATCTGCACGTCCTCGCGCGTCGGCAATGCGGTGACCGTGGCCTCGAGCTGCTGAGAATCCAACTGCAACCAGGGTTGCACCGCCGGCCCCTGCTCGCCCAGCGCCGCACGCACGTACTTCTTGCTTCGTTCGGACGGCTTCACGGTGATGCGATCACCCTTCTTGACCAGGTAGCTCGGTCGGTTGAGACGGCGCCCATTGAGGTAGACGTGCCCGTGCCCGATCAGCAACCTGGCCGATCGATGCGACGGCGCGAAACCGAGCTTCCACACGACGTTATCCAGTCGCCTCTCCAGCAGGCTCAGCAAAGCTTCGCCCGTATTCCCTCGAGCCCGTTCCGCCATCCGAAAGTAGATCAGGAACTGCTTCTCGTACACGCCGTAATACCTCTTCACCTTCTGCTTCTCGCGAAGGCGAATGCCATAGTCACTCACCTTGCGCCGGCGCCAGGTCTTCTGCATTCCCGGAGGCTTGTTACGCCACTGGCGCTCCATTGCGCACCGACCGGTTTCACAACGAACGCCCTTGAGCATCAACTTGATACCCTCGCGACGACACAGCCGACAAACCGGTCCGATATAGCGTCCCATGAGTTTCCCAGTTAGCGTGACAAAACCATGACCACCGTTACGACGGCGCCCTGCCGGCACCCGCCTCGTACGACGGGTCTCTCTACACGCGTCGCCGCTTGGCGGGGCGACACCCATTATGCGGTAGCGGCGTGACGTCCTCGATGGAGTGGATACGAATACCCGCCGACACCAGGGCCGTTATCGCCGAATCCCGCCCGGATCCCGGCCCCTTCACCTTGACCTCCACCTCGACCATGCCCATCTTCCGGGCGGCCGATGCCGCCTGCTCCACCGCCCGCTGCGCGGCGAACGGCGTACTCTTGCGCGTTCCCTTGAACCCAACGGTACCAGCCGAGGCGCGACAGAGCACGTCGCCATTCATGTCCGTGATGGTCACAAGTGTGTTGTTGAAGCTCGATTTAATGTGCGCAATGCCACGCGCCACATTCCGGCGTACTTTCCGCTTGCCGCCACGTTTCGCCACTCGAACACTCCTCTGCGATTACCGCAGCTCTTTGACGCCCTTCTTGCCGGCCACGGTTCGCTTCGGTCCCTTCCGCGTTCGCGCGTTGGTGCGCGTTCGCTGGCCCCGAACCGGAAGGTGCGCCCGATGCCGCATCCCGCGATAACATCGAATATCCTTGAGCCTCGCGATGTTCGACTGCACCATCCGGCGAAGCTGCCCTTCCACCTGATGATTCCGATCGATCACGCTTGCAATTCGAGCGACCTCTTCTTCCGTCAAATCCTTGGCCTTGACGCCGATCTCAATCTGCGCCTCCTTGAGCACCTGCACCGCAATGACAGGACCCACACCATGAATGTAGCGGAGAGAAAACTCGATCCGCTTGTTGTCCGGAACGTCAACACCCGCAATACGTGGCACGGAAAGTCTCCTTAGCCCTGACGCTGCTTGTGCCGGGGATTGGTGCAGATCACACGAACGATCCCCTTGCGCTTGACAATCTTACAGTTCTCACACATGCGCCGAACACTTGCTCTTACCTTCATCATACCACCTCATTTCCGGCACACGACTCCGGCACCGTGGCCGCTACCGCCCGTCACTGAGCACGTCAGCGCCGCCCTCCACGACGGCGACACTGTGCTCGAAATGGGCCGCGAGCTTGCGGTCCTTCGTAACCACACCCCAGCGACCGGGACCGTGATACTCCACCTTGTACGTTCCCAGACAAACCATGGGTTCGATCGCCAGGACCATCCCCTTGACCAACTCAAAATCCATCCATTGTTGCCCGGAGTCCCAGTAGTTGGGTACTTTCGGCTCCTCGTGCATCTCCCGGCCAATACCGTGGCCCACAAAGTCCCGGACCACCGAGAGCTTCTCGCCCTCGATCAGACGCTGGACCTCGGACGCCACCTGCCGCCAGGATCGTCCCGGCTCGACCAACTCGATCGCCAGATCCAACGCCCGCCGCGTTACGTCCATCAAGTGCTGCGCGTCGGCCGATACCCGACCGACTGCGAACGTAGCCGCTGCATCTCCACAATAACCGGCCAACCTCACGCCACAATCGACGCTGAGGATGTCCCCTTCCCGTAGCTTCTCATCATCGGGGATCCCATGGACCAGTGTCTCATTAACACTCGTGCACAGCGCCGCCGGAAACGGAAACTCCGCCTGCGGGTTCTCGACGCCCTTGAACAGCGCCGTTCCGCCGACCTCGGCGATCATCTCCTCCGCAGCCGCGTTAAGCTCCGCCGTCGTCACACCCGGTTGCACCAACTCCCGCACTCGCTCGAGCACACCGTGGACAACCCGGTTGGCCCCGCGCATCAACTCGATCTCACGCGGACTCTTTATGATAACTCCCACCGGCTGTCTCACCCGCCGCACCCTTGCATGCGAGCCCGCCTCCCGGTCCTGACACAGCCCGACAATCGCACCTCTTGCAGCATCACGAGCATCCACGTCGCCGCAATCCGCCTGCGCCGTTCCCATGTCAGCTTCGTGAGCCCTTGATTGGCCCCTCGCCACCCAGAAACCCCTTGTAGTTCCGCATGATCAGGTTCGCCTCAATCCGTTGGACCAGATCGAGCTGTACGCTGACCACGATCAGCAAACCGGTTCCACCCAGGAACGCCGAAATCGAAAACGGTATATTGAGCGAGTTGCTCACCAGCGTCGGGATGATCGCAATGATGGCGAGGAAGGCTGCACCGACGTAGGTGATGCGCCCCATGACCCGCTCCAGGTAGTCCGCAGTTCGCTTCCCCGGTCGCAAACCGGGAATGAAGCTCCCATAGTCGCGCAGGTTGTTGGCCATCTCCTTGGGGCGAAACTGAACGGTCGTCCAGAAATAGGCAAAGAAGTAAATCGCCACCACGTAGGTCAGGACATAGAGAAACTCCCCCGAAGCGAACGCCTCCCGGAAAAAGAACCAGAAACTGTTGGGCCACACGCCGTAGATGTAGCCGAAGGCCATCCCT
This sequence comes from Planctomycetota bacterium, assembly GCA_022563055.1. The sequence continues at coordinate 4,615 of JADFOB010000007.1, read as the reverse complement.
GGGAAGATCAGCATCGAACTCGCAAAGATGATCGGCATCACACCGCCGTGATTGACACGCAACGGCAGGTAATGACGCTGCCCACCCACGACACGCCGACCGCGCGTCTGTTTCGCCTGCTGAATCGGGATCCGCCGCTGCCCCTGCGTAATCAGGATCGACCCCGCCACCACCGCCACGAACATCGTAACCAGGAGGAAAACCGTCGTAACGTTCATCTCACCCGGTCCCGCCGTCGTCTTGAAAGTGAAGTTCTCATAGACCTGAATAACCGCATTGGGCATCCGAACGATAATACCCGCCATGATGATCAGCGAGATACCGTTGCCAATACCGTATTCATCGATCTGCTCACCCAACCACATCAAGAAGACCGTCCCAGTCGTCAGCAGCAAGACCGAAAGGAGAAAATAGGTGAAGCTCAGACCGAAGAACGCACCTTGATAGTGTGGAAAAACGAAGTTCTGGCTCGACAGATACTTCATCCAGAACATCGAATTGACTAAACAGATCAGCACGGTCGCGTACCGTGTGTATTCCTGAATCTTCTTCCGCCCCGTCTCACCTTCCTGCGACAGCTTCTCGAGCGACGGAACAACCGTCACGAGAAGCTGAAAAATGATCGAGGCTGTGATGTAGGGCATGATCCCCAGACCGAAGATCGTGCTTTGGCTCAGGTTGCCACCCGTGAAGATCTGGAAGTGGTTGATCAAATCGCCCAGCCCACCACCCTCACCACCAAAACCGGCACTCATCTTCGCCTGATCCACGCCGGGGACGGGGATCTTGAAACCGATCCGATAGATCGACAGCATCCCGAGCGTGAACAGAATCTTGTTCCGCAGCTCCGGGATTTTGAAGATGTTCAGGAAGGTTGAAAACATACGCTGCCTCTATCCGTGCGAAAAGCGCTCAGGCCTAAGCCACCTGCGCCGTTCCGCCAACCGCCTCGATCTTCTGGCGCGCCGTCTTGGTGAACTTCGCCGCGTCGACCGTGAGCTTCTTAGCCAGTGTGCCGTTTCCAAGGATCTTCACGGGCATCTTGAGGTTCCGCAAAAGCCCGACTTCACGCAACGACTCGGGCGTCACATGAGCGTCGGTCTCGAATCGCTCCTCCAACGACGCGACGTTCACAATGGCGAATCGTCGCCGGAAATCCGCGTTGCTGAAACCCCGCTTGGGAAGGCGGCGGAATGTTGGCATCTGCCCGCCCTCGTGCATCCCAAAGCGACGAGCACCGCTGCGCGATGCCGCACCCTTGTGTCCGCGGCCCGACGTCTTGCCGCTTCCGGAACCCCGACCGCGACCCACGCGCCGTGCGCGCTTGTCCGCGCCAGCCAGTTTCGTGATTTCCGTGATGTTCATCGCGTCGCGCTATCCTAACAGTCGAACGCCTCGCAGTTCCTCAATATCTTCGCGCGTAAACAGCTTGGACAGTCCGTCAAACGTCGCGCGCACGAGGTTCTTGGGCGTATTGGAACCGTAACTCTTGGTCAGCACGTCAGACACGCCGGCCAGTTCCAGCACCGCTCGCACGCTTCCACCGGCAATCACACCGGTACCCGCAGCCGCCGGCACCATTACCACCTTGGCCGCACCATGCCGACCGATCACACGATGAGGAATGGTCCCATGGACAATCTTGACCGAAGTCAGGTTCCGCGTGGCGGTCTTCTTGGCCTTCTCGATCGACGAGGGAACCTCCTTCGCCTTGCCATAGCCGATCCCCACCTTGCCGTTTCGATCGCCCACGACGACCAGCGAGCCGAAGCTGAAGCGCCGACCGCCTCGCACGACCGTGGCACAACGATGGATCTTGACCACCACTTCGCTCAGGCCCGAGTCATCCGCATCTCTTTGTTGAAAGGCAGCCATCAGCGATCACTCTCTCCCGTCGATCAATCCGATCGACGACAAAACCTAGAACTTCAAACCTCCCTCGCGGGCGGCATCCGCCAAACCCTTGAGGCGTCCATGAAACCGAAAACCGTTGCGATCAAAGCAGACCGCCTCGATATCCTTGGTCTTGGCACGCTGGGCCAAAAGGGCACCCACCACCTTGGCAGCCGCAACGTTCCCCGACTGGGTAAGCTCTCCGTTGAGCTCCTTGGATCGGGTGCTGGCCTCGCAAAGCGTCGAGCCCGTCTCATCGTTGATGATCTGAGCGTAAATATGCTTCGCGCTGCGGAACACGGAGAACCGGGGCCGATCGCTCGTACCACGAATGCGCTTGCGCAAACCCTTCTTGCGTCGTTGCCGCCGCTGGACCTTAATCTTGCAGCCTTCCATCGTACCTACCCACAGTCGTGTCGAGAGAGCCAACCATCGCGCCGCTCTTGGCGCCGTTCTTGGCGCCGGCTACGCACCACCGGTCAGCGACTTACCCTGTTTACGTTTAATGTATTCGCCTTCGTATCGAATACCCTTGCCCTTGTAGGGCTCCGTCTTCCGCAGCGACCGAACCTCAGCCGCAAACTGGCCGACCTGCTGCTTGCTGATACCCTTGATCAAAAGCTGCGCCGGGTCACTGTCGCCCCGCGCCGCCTCCTTCTCGATCACGACCTCGATCCCCTCGGGGATGGGCAGCTCGAACTGCGAGCCAATCCCGCGTCGCCGCCCGGAAAAGCCCACGTTCAGATGCAGGAGGCGCCCCACCGCCTTGCAGTTGTACCCCGTGCCATAGATCAGCAGTCGCTTCTGGAACCCTTGGGTCACACCCTTGACCATGTTCGCGATCAAGGCCCGCGTCAGGCCATGGTTTGCGCGGCTCTGCTTCCGATCGTCCGTACGGGAAACCTGCACCGTCCCGCCCGCCTTGTCGAAGACGACCCTGGCCGACTGTGGGTACACCAAGGTCGACGCACCCTTGGGGCCGCTCACGCTGATCTCGCCGCCGGCAACCTGGACGGTCACACCGGAGGGCACGACCACGGGTTCTTTTCCAACTCTTGACATTCGACGTCTTCCAAGACCCGATCACCCCGGTTGCCCTGTTTACAAACGCCCAGTCGCTGCACGCACCTGCTGGCAGAGACCTAATAGACGGTGCAGAGCAACTCGCCTCCGACATTCTTCTCGCGACACACACGATCGCTTAACACGCCGCTGCTCGTCGAGACGACCACGATACCGAGCCCGTCCAACACGCGCGGTAAATCCTTAACCTTGCGGTAGACCCGCCTCGAAGCTCGCGATGCCCGCTGAATCTTGTGAATCACGTCCTCACCGCGAGCGCCGTACTTAAGATCGATCCGGAGGATTCCCTGCTTGGTATCCTCGATCACGTCGAAGCCCGTGATGTACCCTTCATCTTTGAGAACCTGCGCGATCCCGACTTTGAGCTTCGAAGACGGGATCTTGACCTGCTTGCGTCGCACGCGCGCCGCGTTACGGATGCGCGTCAACATGTCGGCGATCGGATCAGACCACATTCCCCAACAACCTTCCGTTGAGGTTCCGAGCAAAAGCACGGACCCTTTTTCGTACTACCAACTTGCCTTGCGAACGCCCGGTATCATGCCCTCGTGCGCCAGCGACCGGAAACAGATCCGGCACACCCGAAACTTCCGATAGACCGCACGCACCCGACCACACAGTTGACAGCGACGAATCCGTCGGCACTGGAACTTGGGTTTCTTCTCCGCCTTGTTGATCCAGGCTTTCGTCGCCATCGGTCTTCCTATTCCTCTTCTTTGCGGAACGGCATGCCCAGCTTCGTAAGAAGCGACCGGGCGTGCGCGTCGGTCGTCGTCGTGGTCACGAACGTCACGTTCATGCCCTGATTATAGGTAATCTTGGCTACGTCGATCTCGGCAAAGATCGATTGATCGGCGATCCCCAGCGAGTAATTCCCCCGACCATCGAAACTCCGGGGGTTCAACCCCCGAAAGTCACGAAGTCGCGGAATCGCCGCGTTGATCAGACGATCCACAAACTCGTACATGCGCTTGCCGCGGAGCGTCACCTGGCAACCAACCTCATTGCCCTCGCGGAGCTTGAAGTTCGACACGCTCTTGTACGCCCGCCGCATGCGCGGTTTCTGGCCCGTGATCCGAGCCATGTCCGCGACGGCCGCGCCGTACCGGTGACGATCCACCGTGGGCGATCCCGTTCCCATCGAGACCACTACCTTGCTCAACTTGGGGATCGCCATGGGATTGCCAATCCCAAGCTCCTCCTGCAAAGCCGGCCGAATCTCATTTTGATATCGTTCCAGCAACCTGGCCACGACAATTCACTCCACTGCAAACCGGTCGCCGCGCGGGCTACTCGCCCGGAGCTTCCGCTCGCGTTAGGGTATGCACCGTCACACCGGCCGTGTTCACACGACGCTTGGACACCACATGCCCCGCCTTGTTTCGTTCGATCTCAAAATGCACGCGCAAGCCTTTGCCCGCGGCGCTGTCGTACGGGAGCACATTCGATACATGGATGGCCGCCTCCTTCTGGACCCGGCCGCCCTGCGGATTACGTCGGGTGGGCCGAACATGGCGATAGACCATGTTGACGCCTTCCACGATGACCTTTCCGCACTCCCAGTCGATCCGCAACACCTTGCCGCGCGCACCTCGGTGGTCGCCGCTGATCACCTGCACGATGTCGCTCTTTTTAATGT
>JADFOB010000212.1 GCA_022563055.1 Planctomycetota bacterium | reverse complement strand
CTAGTGTAGTGCCTCGAAATTGGCGACGTCTTTGAGATCAGAGCCCCGACCGTCAGGGAGCGGTTTGGGGGCACCGTACGGTACCGCTTCCTGACGGGCGCGGCTCTGAAAAAACGTCATCTGCGTGAGGCACTACACTAGATGCCCATTTCCGCAAGATACTTTGTGTAGGCCAGGGCGATGCCTCGGAGCGTAAGGTCGGCGACGAGCGTGTCGACATAGTCGATGTGGGGACCGAGCAATTCCAAGTCGCCTCCTGTCGCAACGACTTGGGGCCAGCGATGCAGAGCCGTGGCGTAGCCTTCGATGAGCCCGCGAACGGCACCTGCCACGCCGCGGCAAACACCGATCTGCATCGCCTCGGTCGTGTTGCGTCCGTACGGCAACTCGGGCACGGCGGGACGCACGGTTGGTAGTTGGGCGGTGTGTTCGCCCAGAGCTTGTAGCTGCAGTCCGAGCCCCGGAAGAATGGCGCCGCCCAAGAGTACACCCTCGTCGTTCACGAGGTCGACCGTCACAGCGGTGCCGAAATCGACGACGACACAGGCGGTTTGCAGCCTGTCGTAGGCCGCCGCGGCGGCACACGCCCGATCGACTCCGATCGCCTTGGGATCCTCCACCTCGACCTCGATGGGCAACGGGACCGTCTCGCCGACCACAAGGGCATTGCGATCCAGCTTGGCCAAGACGTGCGCGCAAACGCGCTCGAGCGCCTCGGGAACCACCGAACCGATCACCGTAGGCGGCGGATTCGAACCGTCCAGAGCCGCGCAATGGGCGGCGAAGAGCTCCTCGAAAGCACCCTGATCGGCGGTTCCCACGGACTGCGGCGTCTTGAGTTCATCGTTGTGCCACGTGGCCACGCCGGTCCTCGTGTTACCGATGCCCACAACGACAATGGGTGCGTTGGGATCGAGGGAAGGAATCTTGATCATCACTCCGCTCTTTTGTGAGGTGGCGTCGGGAGGATCGTCTCGGGTTCCTCCTCGGGCGCGTCCACGGTTTCCGCCACAGTGGCCCACAGCATCTCCGTGAGCGCGTCGAGTCCCTCGCCCGAGACCGCGCTGACGGGCACAACCTCTCTTTGCAGGGCTTGGGCAAGAGACTTCGCCGCTTCCTTTCCACCCGTCAAGTCAATTTTATTCCCGACGATGATCTCCTCCTTGGCGGCCAGTTCCGGGCTGTATTTCGTCAGCTCGCCGCGAATGACCCGGTAGGCTTCGACGGGATCATGCGGCATGGCATCCGAACCGACGTCGATCACATGGAGGATGGTGCGCGTCCGTTCGATGTGCCTGAGGAACTCATCGCCCAGTCCAGCCCCTTCGTGGGCGCCCTCGATCAAACCGGGGATGTCCGCCATGACGAATCGCCGTCCGTCGGAAAGCTCGACAATGCCCAACTGCGGTCGGAGCGTCGTGAAGGGGTAGTCGGCGATCTTGGGGTGGGCTTTGGAGAGCCGCGAGAGCAGCGTGCTCTTTCCCGCGTTGGGAACTCCGACGATCCCGACGTCCGCGATGAGCTTCAACTCGAGGTTGAGCCATCGCTCCTGCCCCGGTGTGCCTTCCTCGAACGTCCGCGGAGTCTGGTTGGTGGCTCTGGCGAACCGGGCGTTACCTTTCCCACCCTTTCCACCTTGGGCGATGCACACAGACTTGCCCGGCTTGGACAGATCCTTGATCAGCACACCGGTATCTCGGTCGTAGATAAGCGTTCCAGCCGGCAATTGCAGAGTGAGATCATCCCCCGCCCGCCCGCTCATGTTCTTTCCGCGACCGGGCTGACCGTTCTTGGCGATCCAGTGGTGTCGGCCGCTGAAATCGAGGAGAGTGGCCGTCCCCGGTGCGGCCAGAGCGTAGACATTCCCACCATCACCGCCGTCGCCACCGTCGGGACCGCCCTTGGGAATGTACTTCTCGCGCCGGAAGCTCATACAACCGTCGCCTCCGTTCCCGGCGTGAACATAGATTTCCGCACGATCGACGATCCACATGGTTGCACAAAAAAAGGGTGGTCTTAAAAACCACCCTCTCGAAAGACCTCAACACCCTACCACGGAAATCCGGGAGCCCCTCAGCCTTGTATTTGCCGGTTCGTGTGCCACTGCTCTGGAGCAGTGCCTGTCCGGAACTCGATATCCGTACTGTTCAAGAGCAGTGGCACACACGCAGGTTCTACGCAATCCGAAGACCTGGATTGACCGACCGCTAGTTCTCGTGCGGTACCACGTCCACCTTGATCCGATGGCTGCGCTTGCTGCCGCGGAACTTTACGATGCCGTCCTTGAGGGCGAATAGCGTGTAATCGCTCCCGAGCCCGACGTTATGCCCCGGATGGTGATGCGTGCCGCACTGGCGGACGAGGATCGTACCGACGGTCACAACCTCGCCGGCGAAACGCTTGACTCCACGAAACTGCGGATTACTGTCCCGACCGTTGCGGGTCGAGCCCTGTCCCTTCTTATGTGCCATCGTACGTCCACTCCTCCAGCGTAGTTGTAGGAAAACGTCCAAACGTCGAAACAAGAACCGGCGGTTTCTACGTTGCTACGTTTTCCTCTCTCGACGTTATCCTATTGTAACCCCGGCGCACCTGGGTTCCGACGTTTTCCTGTTTCGACGTTTTGACGTTTTCCTGTTTCGACGTTTTCCTACCAGCCTTCTACCGCATGACCCATTTTCGCTCCCGCCGAACCGGTGTTGCCTCGATTCGAGTTTCCACGTCGCCCGGCAGATCATAGGTGATCGCCAGTGTCCGGCGGAGGATGAAGAACCGTGGGTTCGTGTCCGACTCCGCTTGAGTCGCGTCGAACCGGGGATTTCGGACGCGCTCGATGTCGCCCGATAGACCACTCACAAAGATCGTAAAGCCGTTGGCTTGCTTATCGAACATGCGAAAGACCGCCGCCGACGCGCGGGCGTTGTCCTCGCCACGGAGGATGGACCCCGTGATGGTGGCGGGCGGGACCGCGAACGGGTACTCGTGGCGGTGCCGCGCGAAGATGGCGTCATAGACGCTCGGGCTTATATCGTCCCCGCCCTCGACCACCTCAAGCGTGTCCGTCACCAGTCGAAACGAAGGATAGAAGCCGACATCCTCACCGGTGTTGTTGGCGATCTCGAACAGAAGGTACCAGAACGTGGTCACATGCGGATCGCCGGGAAGCTGGAACGTAATCCGCTGGGGATCGTGGAATTTCACATTCAACGCCCAGGATTCCGGGACGATGCTCGCCTGCGGCGCAGCTTCCGCCACCACGCCGCTAAGGGCGCAAACAAGGGCGCACACAGATGTTACAGCCACACGTTTCATGGGGCAACATAGTAGCATGTCGAGGCAAACTGTCAATCCCGGCATATCGCGGGTCCGTGACACTTCCGGCGGCACTCATCAGAGCCCCAAGCGTAAGCGCGGGGTTTCACCGATGCCGGCGTCGCGCCAGAGAACCCGCTCGCTGACGCTCGGGGCTCTGATTGCGTGACGCATCCATGTTGTCGCCCCTTCCGATGTCCTGACCGGTGGGCCGCCGATTCCGTCATGGACCCGCATCT
>JADFOB010000211.1 GCA_022563055.1 Planctomycetota bacterium | reverse complement strand
GCGCAGGGGAATCGCCGATATCGGCGGCGTTGCACGCGGGGTGGATCCGACCGTCTTGGAGCAAGGAGTCGTCGGAACGATGATCGGCAAGGACGCCATCACCGTTATCGTTCACGGCCGGAATCCGGTAAAGGGCCTTTCGATCGACCAGCTCAAGGACATCTTCACCGGCAAGACCAGGAACTGGAAAGAGCTTGGCGGCGAGGATCTTCAGATCCAACCGTATATCGTATCTCGCGCGTCAGCGACACGTAACATCTTCCGATCGGTCGTTCTAAAGGAAGATCGCTATCAGATGTGTGTGGTCGTCGAACCGGACGAAGAGATGATCCACGTGGTCGCAAAAACGAAGGGCGCGATCGGCCACATCAGCTTCGCCTTCCTCCCCGCTTGCACGGAAGTGAAACCTCTTGGGGTCGAAGGGCAGGAGCCGTCCGCGTGGAACCCGAACTACCCGATCACACGCCCTCTGTATCTGTGCACCAAGGGCCGTCCTCGCGGGGAGGTCAAACGGTTTATTGATTGGGCACTGAGCAAGGAAGGACAGAGGATCGTAACGAAACGTTTTGTAGGCATACGATAGGGCGGCTGGAATCCCGGCGTGCCGGAACTTAGGAGCAAGCGATGTCTGAGATCCCACCGACAACTGGCGTGCGATACACGCTATTGCTTCTGACCTTGATGGGCGCGTTGGCCGTCTCCTGTGCGCAGAACGGTCGAATCTCGCCCGGACCGGTTATCACCACCATTGAACCCAGCGGCCCGCTCCGCGCTCCAACAGGCTATCTCATCGTCTACACGGAAACACGTGCGTTCCTCGATGGCGATGTCTCGTACTACCCGCACCAACCCTATAGGATCTACGATGAGAAGGGTGGCCTCGTCCAACGGGTTCCCAACCACCGTAGCGACTACGATGAGAAACCGGCCACCGTAGAGCTTCCCGCGGGCAAGTACTTTGTCGTCCCGGACGGTTCCGGCACACCGCGGCCACGCATAGGCGTAGTGATCAAAGGGGGCGAAGTCACGAGGGTCGACGTCGAGAGTATTGTAAGGGCGAGACGGATGCCGTAACGCCCCGCGCAGTGCGCACCACCCATGTTGGGTCGGAGGGATTTGACTTCTGGCAAGAGCGTGGCAATGCGGTGTTGCGGGCGGTAGGATCGCGGCGAATGTGAGGCAGGGAGGCCGTGATGCAGCTTGGCCCGCTCGATGTCGTTGTCCTGGGCTTGTATTTCGGCGGGATTCTGGCTGTGGGCCTCTGGTTTGGCCGGGGCGAGCGGAGCACGCACGACTTCTTCCTCGGCGGGCGGCGCCAGCACTGGCTGATCGTGGGCCTTTCCCTGATCGCCACCGAAGCCAGCGCGCTAACCTTTCTGATCGTCCCTGGTCGCTCCTTTCAAGACGACTGTTGGTATCTCCAGATGTACGCCGGTTCGTTCGTCGGGCGTGTGCTCATCGTCTACACGCTGCTCCCGGCCTTCTACGCCGCCGACGTGACGACCGTCTATGAGTATCTTGGTCAACGCTTCGGCCCGTGGACGCGGGCGACGGCCTCGCTGCTCTTTGTGGCGTCGCGCATCGTGGGAAGCGGCATTCGCCTGATGGCGGCTTCGCTGGCGATTGCGCTGGTCTTCGATTGGCCTTTAACGTGGGTCGTGATCGGCGGCGCCGGTATCGCCATCGTCTACACGACGTTCGGCGGCATCAAGGCAATCATCTGGACCGACGCTCTTCAGGCGATCGTGTTCCTGGGTGGAGCGTTGGCGGCGGTGCTCTTTTTGTTTAGCGCGACGCCGGGAAGCTGCTTCGAGAATCTCTCGTCGGCTTATCAAGCCGGCAAGTTCCACACGTTCACCTGGTCGGGCGGTTTCAACAACGACAAGGTATTCTGGGTTCTGGTCGTTCACACGATCGTACAGACCATGGCTGCGTTCGGCGCGGATCAGGATCTGACGCAGCGCATGTTGACGTGTCCCGATCTTCGCCGTGGACAGCGTTCGCTCCTTTTCAACGCCGTCGCCGGGTTGCCGGTCGTCTGCCTCTTTCTGTTGATCGGCGCGCTCATGTACGTCTATTATCAGGCCCATCCCGAAGCGGCTGCACTGTCCGGCGGTGAAAACGTGCAAGATCGTATTTTCGCGCACTTCATAGCCACGGCCATTCCCTCGGGCTCGGGTCTCAAGGGGCTTTTGGTTGCGGGGATCTTTGCGGCGGCCATGTCCAGCCTGGACTCGGCGCTGGGCGCCCTGTCTTCGACGGCGGTGACCGACTTCTATCGACCCTACGTTCGGCCTCATGCCTCTTCCGCCCACTACGTGCGTGTTGCCCGCTGGCTGACGTTCTTTTTCGGCCTCCTGCTCGCCCTGGTGGCGTTGAGCTTTGCCGGGACGGAGGATCTTCTCAAAGCGGCGTTTGGCTGGGTCAGCCTGATCTTCGGCGGCATGCTCGGCGTGTTCCTCCTCGGGGTTCTGACGAGGAACCGCGGAGATGATCGCGTTAACGTTGTGGCTATGCTCTCGTCGCTAGCCGTTTTGGTGGCGATTAAGTTCCTGCAGGAACGACACGGCGCCGTCTGGATCGCCTGGCCCTGGTGGGTCGTGATCGGCACCGCGTGGACCGTGGGTCTCGGGGCGTGTTTCCGGACATCAGCCCGGGACCGCCCAAGACACGACCGCCCAAGAGCAGAAGTGGCAGACTCGTAGGTTCGTCCCGCTTTCCCCCAACGAAGCACGACCACCGATCCCGGGACTATGTGGCGTCGGCCCCCCGTGGCCGACGTAGAACTCCGAGGCGTGTTGGGACTCCTACTGGGCAGTTTTCAGAGCACCGGGCGAGCCCGGTGGGATGCTGACGCAGGATGTCCGCAGGCTGGCGCCAGCGGCTCTGACTCGGCGTACCCATCCCGCCGGAAGCGTCACGGACCCAGACCCGTCCGACCGTACCAGCCGCATGGTTCCATTTGCCGACACGGTCCGTGCGATGTGGACCCTCGTTGCCCCGCCTCGCGGGCGGGCGCTGGCGACATGGACCCAACCTGGGCAGTCGAAGGTGCGGATGCCTCCAGCCGACCGCCTTACGCGGCAGAGCCGCTTGAGAGGCGACCGCTCCGTAACTGCCTATACCACAAGAGTTAAGAGCGCGAGGACTGCGAACGTCGCCCGCCGGGAACCTCTGGCACAGCGCTTGCTCTCCTGTTTATCGCGTAACGGAGGTGAAAGGCAACGGCGAGCAGGGGACTTTCCCGAGCATCGCTAAAACCCTTATATCGTTGAACAGCGTGGGGTCCGAGTCCCCAATCAGGCAATCAGTGGCAAAAGGTTTCGCAACACACAAAAGGAGAAGCGATTATGCCAACGCCGTGTAACTTACGAGTGGCCGCGTATCCCGGTTCGAGCGAGAAGGAGAGTCGTGAGGACACGATCGACGTCTTCGAGATCGAGCACCATTTGCACCAGCCCACCGAGCCGACCACCGGCGAGGCGACGGGCGTTCGCGTCCACAGCCCGCTTCGGGTCGTGGCAGCACTCGACAAGGCAACGCCTGGGTTTCACAAGGCG
>JADFOB010000210.1 GCA_022563055.1 Planctomycetota bacterium | reverse complement strand
TCCATGCATGAAACATACGGTCGGCGGGCATTGTACACCAAGTGAACCAAGGCAGGCGAACGGGACACGCGGTGCGTTCCGGCGCGCTGTCTCGATCCAGTTGATTTATGCACAACATGACTCTTGAAAGGAGTAACAAGATGTGGAAGAAAGCGATGTTGATGGCCTGTTTTGCGGGCCTGGTGGCCGGACCTCTTTGGGCGCACTGCGGCAAGTGTGGCGTGGGCGGCAAGGAAGATGCCCATCACGCGAAGGCCACGGTCGGACACGAGGCACCGGACTTCGAGTTGAAGGACACCGAGTGCAAGGAAGTCAAACTTTCGGACTTCAGGGGCAAAGTCGTCGTGCTGGAGTGGATCAACCATGAGTGCCCGGTAGTCAACCGCTACCACGATGCCAACGCCACGATGGAGGTGTTCGCGAAGTTCAAGGACAAACCCGTCGTCTGGCTGGCGATCGATTCGAGCCACTTCTGCCAGGACAAGGCTGACAGCATTCGCACCTGGGTCAAGCGCCAGAAGATTGACTATCCGATCCTGCTCGATGCCCCAGGCAAGGTGGGCCACACCTTCGGCGCCAAGACCACGCCCCATTTCTTCGTGATCGATGCCAAGGGCACGCTCGCCTACGCCGGATCGTTCGACGACGATCGCTACGGCAAAAACGAGAGCAAGCGTCTCTACGTTCAAGAGGCGGTCTCCGCACTCCTTCAGGGTTCAGCCGTCCCCACGGCGAGCACGAAGCCCTTTGGATGCGGCGTCAAGTACAAGAAGTAACGGAACGCTGCTCCAAGCTCCCAGCCGGGCAGCCTGACCCAAGAGCTGGGATGAAGCGTATAGCCGGCCCGGCGGCGGGGATGACCTCCGCCGACCGGGCTGCTTGCGCATCTGATTGAGCCGTCACGCTGTTGCCGTCCTGAGTCGACAATCGCTTTCTCACGCGATGTGAATCGGTCGAAGAATGTCCTATAATCCGTCGAAAGGCGGTTCTTCGGGAATTGCACGAGCCGCGCTGCTTTTGTACCGAGAGGGTCATTCGTGGAGACGGTGGAATCCGTACAGACGCGCTGCGACGCCCATGCGGGCGACTATCTCCAACTACTTCGCCCGACACAATGGGTGAAGAACGTCGTCGTCTTCGCCGGTCCAGCCGCCGGTCTCAAGCTCCTATCGCCCTCGTCGCTTGTTGACGCGATGATCGCTTTCGCCGCGTTCTGTGCGGTGGCCAGCGCGGGCTATGCGATCAACGACGCCGTCGACCGCAAGGCGGACGCCAGCCATCCCACCAAGCGCAACCGGGCGGTGGCCCGCGGAGCGATCAAACCTGCCACGGCGGTCATGATCGGCGTGCTGCTCCTCATCCTCGCAACCGGCTCGACGGCCATGCTGCTCGACCCAGCGGTGACGTTCGTTCTGGGCGCTTACTTCGTGATGACGCTGGCCTATTCGCTCGCCCTCAAACGCAGGGTCATTCTCGATGTGATCATCATCGCGACGGGTTTCGTGCTTCGCGCCTGGGCCGGCTCACTCGCCGTCGGCGTGACGACCTCGGAATGGCTTGTCGCCTGCATGTTCACGCTCTGCCTCTTCATGGGTTTCGGAAAGCGACGCTGCGAGCTGGCGATGATCGGCAACATCGACGACGCGGGCCGGCATCGGCCGACATTGCTGCGCTACACGCCGGACCTGTTGAACCATCTGATCACGGTATCCGCCGGCATCGCCGTCATGACCTTCCTGCTTTACACGCTGGATACCAGCCGAAGCCCGTCGCCGTTCCCGAGGGAGCACCTCTTTTACACGCTGCCCATCGTCGTGTACGGCGTCTTTCGCTTCGCCATGTTGACCGAAACGGGGCTTCACAGCGGTCCGACGGAAATCGTGCTCAAGGACAAGGCCATCCTCGTTACGGTCTTGCTGTGGACCGCGGCGGCGCTGGCGATCGCGTATCAGGATGCGTTGTTCGGCCCGGCGGGACTGACTCCCTGGCTGTCGTTATCGCAACCGTCCACCGGATGAGGATGATAGGTAGTGCTCTGTCAACGCCGACTTGATGGATCGGTCCGTGTAGCACAGTGGCCCTCCGCTGTGTCTGGGCAACCACCCAGCCGAGGGCGGCTGGGCTACACGTGACGGACCCGACTCGTCAACACAAGCGTGACACGGAAGTAGCTTCGAACGTCCCAAGGGGACGACTTTGCACTGCACTCGGAGAGAGAACAGGCGATGAATCGCTCGAAAGTAGCCCTGGTCCGTACAACACCCGAGACGGTGCTTGAAGATTACCACCGGGTAATGACCTTGGCCGGGTATCAAGACGTCGTCGCCAAAGAGGTCGACACGGCCTTGAAGGTCAACATCTCGTGGCACTTCTTCTACCCCGCAACCTCAACAACGCCCTGGCAACTCGAGGGCGTCATCCGTGCGATGAAACGCGACGGGTACGATCCCGACCTGATCCATGCCTGCCATAACCGAACCGTAGTCATTGACGCCTATCTCGGCGAGCGCGAAAACAAGCAGATCAACGTCATTCAAGCCCACGGCCTGCGAAACATCCATCTGTACGAACCCCAGCACGAATGGGTCCACATCCGCGAGGCCGTGGGTGATCTGGCGGATGACTTTATCTGCCTCAACGAGGTCTACCCGAAGGGATTCTCGATTCCCAAACGCTTCATCGGCGAGAACATCATCCATCTGCCCACCGTGAAGACACACGTCTTCACGACCATGACCGGAGCCATGAAGAACGCTTTCGGTGGACTCCTGAACGAACATCGCCATTGGACCCACCCGGTCATCCATGAAACGCTCGTTGATCTGCTGATGATCCAGCAGAAGATCCATCGCGGCATCTTCGCGGTCATGGACGGAACCTTCGCCGGGGACGGACCGGGGCCACGCTGCATGATCCCCCACGTTAAGAACGTCCTGCTCGCGTCACACGACCAAGTCGCCATCGACGCGATCGCCGCGCGGCTGATGGGCTTCGACCCGCTCAGCGACGTCCGGTTCATTCGGTTGGCCCACGAGCGCGGGCTCGGATGCGGCGATCCCAAGGAGATTGAGGTCGTCGGCGACGAGGAAGCCGCCAAGGAGAACTGGCATTTCGTCGGCCCGTTCCAAGACATGACCTTTGCCGCGCGGATGCAGCACAAGATCTACTGGGGGCGGCTAAAGACGGTGCTCGAGTGGTCGCTCAAGACCTGGCTCGCACCTTGGGCCTACATCGCCAGCGTCTTGTACCACGACTCCTTCTGGTACCCCGTGCTCGGCCGGCGGCGCGTCATGGAGGCACTCAAGAGCAAGTGGGGAAGGCTCTTCAATAACTGGGAGATCGTCACACCCAACGACAAGGGCTATCCCAACGTCGGCCCGGACGCACCCAGTCTGGTGCGTGGAACGTTGAGGCTGATGTGGATGTCCGTCAAGATCCTGGGCACCTGCATCAAGGAAGCCCCGGAAATCGCCGCCCGAAAACGGCGAAAAACCGCCACCAAGTAGCGAGCGGAGCCTACACGCTAGTGCTCTGTCAACGGTGATTCGACGGGTTGCGCGGGGATTGC
>JADFOB010000209.1 GCA_022563055.1 Planctomycetota bacterium | reverse complement strand
GAACCCCTCAAACTTCAACTACGAACGGGACAACCTCGTTGAAACGGGTGGGCGATTATCACAGAGGGGGGCGGATCGCTAACCGGGCGTAAAACGCCGCAGGCTATTAGCCCTTCGGGAAAGACCGCTAAAGCGGCCTGGAGGGACAAACCGCATCTACTGCTGTTACTCCCTCCCCTACAATAGTGACTCCGCAGAGGATTCCCGCCGAACGAGCCGCGCGCAGGATTCAATTCCCCGGAGGAGAGGTCTGGGTCCAATGTAACCACTTGAGGCGTAAGGAGTTATGTTCGCTCGTCGCCGTGTGAGTTGCTTTTGGGATCGGTTGACAAGCGGTTTGATGTGGGGTACAAACCAACCGGCAGGTCTGGCAACGTAATGCTTCCGCCGGGTGGGGTTGGCCTGCGGTGGGGGCTCTGGTATGCGGCATTTTTTGCCGTGGCGAGCTTCCGGGATCGGCGCTATGCTCCGGTCCCGGAAGTTTTTTGCGCTAACGCAGTTTCGGGAATTGTGTAGCGCGCGATGAGTGAAGCAACGTCGAGCTTTTCACCTGAGCCGCGGGCTTTAGCCCGCAGCTCAGGGGTGACGTAGAATGTGCACGGTCGGCGGGGTGTCAGAGAGGATTCCAGCGTCGTGAGTGAAACCCAGAGCCGTTTGCAGTGCGCGGAGGTGGTGGCGAATCAACGCCTGTGCCGCGACCACTTCCGGCTGACGCTTCGTTTCGATCGGTTCGCGCCGGCAGCGCCTGGGCAATTCGCTCACATCTGCCCGGATGCGACACCGCCGTCCGACGATCGAGACTCCGGTGGACAAGCGGTGGAACTGCATCATCGTACACCGTCACCCGATGGTTCTCCGGTCGGTGCATCGCGCGGGCTAAAGCCCGCGGCTCGGGGAGAGGAGACTGTTGAGCACAGCTCGCCGGAAGGCGCGCGGTTGGCTGGCTCGCAAAGACCACTGCTGCGACGCGCATTCAGCATCGCCGGCTTACGGCAGGTGAATGGCCACACGGAGCTTGAGATCATCCACCGGGTTGTCGGTGTGGCCACGCGTTGGATGGCCTCTCTTTGTGTGGGCGATTGCGTCAGTGTGCTTGCCCCGCTTGGGAACGGCTTTCCCATCAACTCGGACAAGTCGTCCGCGTGGTTGGTGGCGGGCGGCGTGGGCCTGCCGCCGATGTTGTGGTTGGCCCAGGCGCTCTACAAGGCCAATCGCCGGACCGTCGCCTTTTGTGGAGCGCAAACGGCGGACCTGCTGCCTCTGTCGCTGGACTCGAAGGTTCCGGTTGACGCCGATGCCACAACGGCGACGCTATCAGCCCTTGAGTTTGCAACGTCCGGTGTGCCCGTCGTGATCAGCACCGATGACGGGTCGCTCGGATTCCGCGGTTACGTTGGAGCGGCCATGGCGGCCTACCACGAGGCGAATCCGACACAGGCGGACGAGTTGGTGGTCTACACCTGTGGACCCGAACCGATGATGCGGTTTGTGGCTGGCTTCTGCAAAGCGCGTGGAATCGAGTGCTACGTCTGCATGGAGCGTGCCATGGCGTGCGGCATGGGTACGTGTCAATCGTGCGTGGTGGAAGTGGTGGATGAGTCCGATCCCGAGGGATGGCGGTACCAACTCTGCTGCACGGAGGGGCCGGTCTTTGACAGTCGGCAAATCCTGTGGGAACCAGTGAAAACCGCCTGATCTGAAGTCAACCTGATTCCCGGCGATCGAGTCACCAAACGTGGATCCCAAAAGACTCTTTAAGCGACTTATCCCGACCCTGTGGGAGGATGACTACCTTCTGGCGGTGGCCAAGCCCGCGGGTGTCGACGTCGGCGGACAGAGCGAGCGGCGTAGCGGTGGTCTGATTGACCTGCTCTGCGAATTGCGAGGAGGCGACGAAACGCTGACTCCCATCAATCGCCTGAGCTTGTATGAATCGGGTGTGCTGCTGCTCGGGAAGGATCCTGCCATCGTCGAGCCCCTGCGCGCTAATCTACGAGCGGGAAAGATCAAACAGGAGTTCGCGGCTGTCGTGACAGGTCGGATGGATCGCCCGCGCATGGAACTCGTACCGAGGACCACCGCGCCACGTCGCGATGAGGGAAGGAAAGCGAAGGGGCGCAACAGGCCCGCGAGCCGCTCCCAAAAAACCGCAACGCGTACGCCGCGCAGGCAGGCGGGTGAGCCGACGACGAACGTGAAGTCCATCAAGGTAGGCAAGGGGCGAACCTACGTGCGCTGCACGACGAATGTCGCGAACACACACGCACTGAGGGCACAACTTCGTGGCGCTCGACTGCGCCTTCTTGGCGATGGACTGCACGATCGCTCGCGCCGTCCGGATCGAGTCGAGCTGACCTGCCTCCACCTCGCAAAGATGGTGTTCCGTCATCCCGCACGCGAAGTCCCGATCACGTTGACCTGTCGTGCGCCCATGGCGATCGCCGGGATGGTGGACGGCAAACGCGATGTCGAGCGACCGCTGGCGGCTGCCCTGACGCGACGCCTGCCCTGTCTCATGGGACGGGAGACGAACTCCTTCCGGTTGCTGACCGGCCGTTGCGAGAACCTGCGCGGACTGGTGGCCGAGAAGTATGGCCCGGTCGTCATCCTCGAAGTGCGCGAGGACTCGGCCGCGTTGAAGGACTCGCTGCGAGACATCGCCCGGTGGTATCAGGATCATCTCGGAGTCGAAGCCGTCCTTGTGAAGGACATCGTAGGCGGGGCAGGTGGTTTGGACGCTGAACCATCCACCGGCGTGCGCCGGGTTAAGCCGATTGTTGGAATGCCCGTTCCGTCAGAGGTCATCGTCATGGAGCGGGGCCTCAAGTTCGAGATTCATCCGCACGCCGGGCGAAGCGTTGGGCTGTTTCTGGATCAAAGGGAGAACCGCCGGCGAGTCCGCGAGATGGCGGCGGGCAAGAGCGTGCTCAACCTTTTCGCCTATACCTGCGGGTTTTCCGTGGCGGCGGCTGCGGGCGGGGCGAGCAGAACCGTCAGCGTTGATCTCGCACCGGGACAGCTCGAGTGGGGCAAGCGGAACTTCGCGTTGAACGGTCTGGATACGTCGGATCAGGCGTTCATCCGATCGGACGCAGCGGGATACCTGAAACGGGCCGCGCGAGAGGGTACGTCTTTTGAGCTGATCGTGATCGACGCTCCCACCTTTGCGCACGCCGGGAAGCGCGGGCAGTCGTTCTCGTTTGTTCGGGATCTTCCTGCGCTGGTTCGTGGAGCGTCCGCACTGCTCTTGGCAGACGGTATCATGTTGATCTCGACCAACAACCGCGCCCTCTCGATGAGCCGCTTGAAGGAACTGGTGAAGCAAGGCGCCGGTCGCCGGCGCTTTCGCGTCCTGGCGACGCCACCGCTACCGCTCGACTTCGCCGTCGACCCCGATCATGCCAAGACCATGATTCTCCGCTTCGCGTGACTGGGAGCGAGGTCGGTTTCAAACCGGGAGATGTACTGCTCGGGCACGCCCGGACGGTCCGCCGGATCGACCGGGAGGAATCTTCTGGTCCCAAGAGCCATGAGATGCTCAAGCAACAGGCGTGTATTCCTGGGTGAATCGGGATCCTCTCACGCCCCG
>JADFOB010000208.1 GCA_022563055.1 Planctomycetota bacterium | reverse complement strand
CACGTCACGTGCGCCGACATCATGGTGGAGCACCTGGAAGGGGAGACGCGCTGGTGCATTCTCCGTTTCTGTGTAGCGGCCGCCCCCCGTGGCGGCCGTAGAAGGTCTAACACGCCTCGGTACTCTACGTCGGCCACGGGGGGCCGACGCTACAGACTCCCGAAACCACGATGCCGCCGCCGGAAGTGTCACGCACTCAAGATCACCTGCGGGGAGGATCGTCTCTTGGCGGGACACCGGGGCGGCTTTAAGGTGTTGTTTGTGTCACCGGCGCTGCGTTTCATCTTGGCGGTTGTCGCGCTCTTCGGCGTGTTCATCGTGGGGAGCATTGGCTACATTCTGATCGAAGCGGATCAGAACCTCACGCCGCTCGATGCAGCCTACATGACCGCCATCACCCTTTCGACGGTCGGTTACACCGAAGTGTGGAAGCTGAGCGACGCCGGACGATTGTGGACGATCGGCGTGATCGTTTTCGGTATCGGGACGGTGTCCGTCGCGTTTACTTCCCTGATCGCCCTGCTGGTCGGCGGGGAGCTACGCTCGCACCGGGAGAGCAAGAAAATGGAGATGAGACTCCGGCAGATGCGTGACCATGTCGTCCTTTGCGGCTACGGAAGGATGGGAAGCCTGATCGCCAAGGAGCTGACACGACGCACAGTTCCCGTTGCGGTGGTGGAGCTCAAACCTGAGAGGGAAAACAACCTGCGAGATGCCGGGATTCCCTATCTGATCGAGGATGCGACGGACGACAAGACGCTGCGCAAGGCCGGTCTCATGCACGCCCGCGCCCTGGTCACGGTGCTACCTCACGACGCGGACAATATCTATGTCACGCTGACCGCGCGCACGCTTCGCCCCGATCTTTCCATCGTCGCCCGCGCCGAACAGCCCGCGACCGAGGCCAAGCTCAAACGGGCCGGCGCGTCGCGCGTCATCTGTCCGCAGGTCATCGGTGCAACGCGCATGGTCAACGTAATCACGCGGCCCAATGTGGTCGACTTCGTCGATATCGCCAACAAGGGCGTCGACCTCGAAATGGATGAATACGTCATCCGCGACCGGTCGCCGCTTAAGGGGAAGACACTGCGAGAATCAACCCTACGTCAGAAGACGGGGGCGATGGTCATCGCCATCAAGCGCGCCGATGGCGAGACACTCTTCAACCCCGATCCCGATGCGGTCCTAGCCGTCAACGACACACTGATCCTCGTGGGCACCGCCGGTGTATCCAGCCGCCTGGACGAGATTTAAGAGTGTGCGTAATTAGAGAGGGCGAGGCTCCCGCCGAGCCGTGCACAGAGCCGGGACCGGGGCTTAGCAGGAGCTTCGCCCTCCCGTATTGCAACCCGCAAGTTCAGGGTTGGCGCGTGCGTGACAGAATCGGCGTTGGGCACTTTCCAGAGCACCGTTTCAGCACCCGGCCCAAGCCCGGTGGCATGGGGTCCGCAGGCTGGCGCCGGCGGCTCTGACCCGGTGTACCGATCCCACCGGAAGTATCACTCACCGCCACGCGCCTCGGTGCCGGTTCCCGCCGGTTGAGGGATTGCGATCGTTCGATCATAATATGCAGCCTCATGGACACGACTAAAGTCAAACATGCCCCAGGTTCAGCCGACCCAGCGGCGCGCGATGCCGCTTGCAGCGAGATCCTGGCCCAAGGCCGCGCGGTGCTTGACGCGGAATCCTTGGCCATTGGCGAGGCGCGGCGACGTCTTGGTGGCACCTTCGTCGGGGCCGTCGAAGCGATTCTCGCCTGTCGGGGTCGGGTCTGCGTGACCGGTGTGGGGAAGGCGGGTCTGATCGGGCACAAGATACAGGCTACGCTTGCCAGCACGGGAACGCTGGCCTACTGCCTGCACCCGGTCGAGGCGCTCCACGGCGATCTGGGCATGGTCCACGGTGACGATGTCGTCCTCGCGCTGAGCAAGAGCGGTGGCTCGGAACTAGTGGAACTGCTGCCGCGTCTTACGCGGCTTGGCTGCGTGGTCATTCTGCTGACGGCGGAACCGGAATCATCCGCCGCCAAACATGCCGATTTCGTGCTGGACATCGGCGACTCAGCCGAAGCCTGCCCACTGGGTCTTGCGCCGAGTTCGTCGACAGCCGCCATGCTGGCGCTGGGTGATGCACTGGCGCTGACGGTCATGGGCCAAAAAGCGGTCGAGCCTGAGCAATACGCCAGCTACCACCCCGGCGGCGCCCTGGGGCGCTTTCTGCTGAAGACGCGCGAACTCATGCGCACCGGGGCGAATTGCCCGAGCGTAGCCCGAACGGCTACGTTGGGCGATTGCTATGAGGCAATCGTGGCCGCCCCGATGCGAGCCGGTGCCGCCGCTGTTGTCGACAAGGACGGGCGACTCGTGGGCATCGTGACGCAGGGCGATTTTCTCAGGTTACTCAAGGCGCGAGATTACTCACCGGACCAGCCCGTGGCGGCGGTCATGACCGAGACTCCCAAGTCCATCGGGCAAAACGCCCGAGTAACGGATGCCCTGGCGATCATGCGGCGTCATGCTATCGATGAGCTACCCGTGGTCGACGACGCCGGTCGCCTGGTGGGACTGATTGATGTTCAAGACCTGATCGCCCGCGGTTTCTCCGTGTTTGATCCTTGATGCGACTGTCGATCATCATCCCGGTTTTCAACGAAGCCGATACGCTCGAGGAGATCCTCGCGCGCGTGATCGCGGTGGATATCGGCATGGAGCGACAGCTCGTGCTGGTGGATGACGGCTCGATCGATGGCACGCGCGAGGTGTACGCCCGGCTCAAAAAGCGCTGGCCCGCGGAGGACATGACGATCAAGCTCATGGACACCAACCGCGGTAAGGGGGCGGCGCTGCGGGAGGGATTCCGCCTGGCGACGGGCGACATCGTACTAATCCAGGACGCCGATCTGGAGTACAACCCGGAAGACTACGGCGTTCTTCTCAAGCCGATCCTCGATGATATCGCCGACGTGGTGTACGGCTCGCGCTTCCGCGGCGGTGCTGCCCACCGCGTCGACCGGTTCTGGCACATGGTGGGCAACCGCTTGGTCACGTTGCTCTCCAACATGTTCACCGATCTGAACCTCACCGACATGGAGACGTGTTACAAGGTGTTCCGGGCCGAGGTGCTCGATGGAATGACCCTCCGTTGCAACCGGTTCGACTTCGAGCCGGAGTTCACCGCGAAGATCTCCAAGCCCAACGCGCAGGGCAAGCAGTGGCGCGTGTACGAGGTGGGTATCAGCTACGCCGGCCGAAGCCACGTCGAGGGAAAGAAGATCAGTTGGCTCGACGGGCTGCCCGCGCTGTGGGCGATCCTCCGCTTCCGGTTCTTCGACTGAGAGCGTGCCTAAGAAGCTGTCAGCCATCAG
This sequence comes from Planctomycetota bacterium, assembly GCA_022563055.1. The sequence goes on along the minus strand of JADFOB010000208.1, from coordinate 232 downwards.
CTATCAGCCAGAGGCTGACGACAGGTGGGTGGCCCGCCTCGTTTCGAGGTGGGGGACACGATGACTCACACGCCGAAAGTGTCACGTGCGCGGACCTGTTTGACCCTGCCCAGAGGTCGCGGATACTAAACAACATGCCGAGACCATCAGCGACGGAGTCGCCCTCCATACCGGCTCCGACGTGCGATCCCAGCGATGAGTTCCTCGTAGCCGGCCTGCTCGGCGGCGACGA
>JADFOB010000207.1 GCA_022563055.1 Planctomycetota bacterium | reverse complement strand
AGGTCGCGATACTCGGGAGAGAAGGGTAGCGAAAGCACCGTGCGAATCGTCCCTCGCGCCTTTCCCTGCTCGAAGACCTGCACGCTGGCGAGGTACTGTCCCGGTCGGTCCGCATCGAACTCGGCTTCGTAGTGACCCGGACCCGTCTGCGTGAAGGTAAGCGGGATCGCCTTGTTGTCGGGGCCGATGACGTTGGACCGAAGTTCGAGGAAGTTCAGATAGCTCGCATCCTTATCCAGAGCGTCGATGACGATTTTGCCCTTGTTGCCTTCGACCTTCGTGTAGGTTTCGAAATTCGCCGGCGTCTCCTGCCGCATGGTCCAGCGGACGATTTGAGCCCAGAACTTGGCGAACTTGTCCCACTCGGTCCACGCGCGTCCCCAGATCGGCCAATGCCCGCTGGTAAACGCGACGGTCTTGCCGAGCTCGTATTGCCAGTGGGCAAGCACCGGGTCATCACCATCGTCCGTCGCACGGATGATCGGGAGCAGCACGTTGGGACTGGGCTTTACCGACGTCAGTACCATACCACCCAGCAGCGGAAGGGCGTTTGGGCCGGGCGTGATACCGCCGAGCAGATCGCTGTCGACGTGATGGATTTGCGGGCGGAAGGGCTCGTCGATGATCAGCGGCCGGCGGACCACCTTGGATTCCTTCATGAAGATCTGCGGGAGCTGCCGCGGGTTCTGCGCCCGGTAGTACTTGCCCTTCGTCTTCTTGGCGATGTCCATCATCGTGCGTTCCCGCACGTGCCCACCCCAGCCGATGGCGATCGTGCTCACGCTGATCTTCTCGCGGCGGAAGTCGGCAAGGAGCTTGGCTGAGGGCGGTTGCGCGTCGCCGTCGCTCAGGATGATCACATGTTTCTGCGCGGCGTCGCGTGCGCGTCCTTGCGTAAGTCCCTTAAACGCCATGCGCAGCGTCGTACCGAAATCGGGCATGTCCCCGATCCTCATCCTGTCGATCTTCTTCTTGATGGCCGCCTTGTTGGAGTTGAGGTCGAGGGGAACCTCCCAGTTTGCACCGCCGGGGGAATAGGTGTAGGCGAGGACGCCCAGGTAGTCCATCGAGCTGATGGTATCCACGCTCTTTTTAGCCATCTCCTTTCCCCAGTAGTTACCTCGGGAGATTTCGCAACTGTGCATGATGAGAACAAGGGCGCCGCGCGGGATTACGCGCTTGTGCTTGATCTCAAACGTGACCGGCATCACCTCTTCGACGGCTGTGCCGATCCAACCGCCCGCTCCAAAGCCCTCATCACCACCGGTCATAATCAGACCGCTGCCCATATCCTTGACGAAGATCGCCAGCTCCCGCTGCTGCTCTTCCGTAAAGGCGGCGGCGGGGACGTTGGCGAGGATGATCGTGGCGTAACCCATCATCTGGAGAAGACCGAAGTTGCCCAGTTCCGACGTGGTCTTCATGTCGACGATGACCTTCTCGCTCCGCAAGGCATCAACGAGCGCACGGTCGTGAAGTGGGTCGGAGGTGATGAGCAGCGCCCGGCTCGTTCCCGTGACGAAGGAGAACGCCCTGGCACTATTGTTGAGCGCAATGCCGTCCATCGCCTCGCTGTCCGGCCGAAACACAGCCTCATAGCTGTGCGCGCCGGGTTCGTGAACGGAGAGCTTGATGAAGAAGGTATTGTTTCCCGGTTTGAGGTTCACGTGCGCGTACTCGGGCGGAAGGGAGACGGGTCTGCCGTTGTGATAAAGGGCAATCGTCCCGGACGCCGCCCTGTACGAATGGAGGACCATGCGGATGGGAACCTGCTCCCCCGGTTCGGCGCGGGTCGGGGCGATCATGCGCTCGAAATAGACTTCGTTGCGGTGTTCATACCACAGCGGCACGACGTCGACCGGAATCCCAGCCGCCTTCGCCCGACGCGCTTCGGTCAGTAAATCGCCCATGTTGTCGTTGCCGTCGGACATCAGGACGATGCGTTTGGACGTGTCGTGCGGGAACATGGCCATCGACAGACGCATGGCTGCGGCTATGTCCGTGCGGTCCGTGTTGGGCATGATCGGCAGTCGACCCGGAGGCAGGACATAACCCCCTTTTCGGGGTAATTGCTCGAGGTAGGCATGGCGGGCGAAGTCGATCATGCCCACGCGGTCGTCGGGAGGCATCTTCCTGGTCGCCTCGCGGATGAACGCCTCCTGCGCTTCCTGGTGCGTTTCCACGCTGTACGATCGGTCCATCAGGAACATGACCGTCAGGTCGTCCTGGCGCTGCACGCGTTGAATCCCCGCCAGGCAGCACGCGAGCAGGACGACCAACAGGCTGCGTACCGCGATTGCGAGCACGCGCCGGATGGGCTCGAGACCGGCGAGACCTCGCAACGACGCAATCACCAGCAACGGAACGAGCAGGCATAGCCATAGCCACGCCGGCTGCTCGAAGTCGAAGGGTAACGCCAGGGCGATAACGGTCATTGTTTCACGATCTGCACGCGATGGTTACGTGAATCCAGAACATACACGATCCCATCCGGTCCGCAGGTCACTCCCCATGGGGCGAACAACTCACCCGGTGCGCGGCCCGCACGCCCCCAGGTTCGCAACGAGCGTCCCTCCTTGGTGAACCACTGTAGCCGATTACCGCCGTATTCACATACGAGGATCGTTCCTTCGGGGGTGATGTCGACGTCATAAGGGTATCGCAGGTGCCCGGGCGCATCGCCGAATTGGCCGAAGACAGCCAGCACCTCTCCGTCCAGTGAGAAACGGACGACGCGGTGATTGCAGGCGTCGGCGACCCAAAGGGTTTGCTCGTCATCGATGGTGATTCCCGCAGGCCGGCTGAGTCGATGCCCGCGGATCGGCTCCTCGCCGAACGCCTTGACGAATCCAAGATCGGGCGACCACTTGGTAATGCGGTCGTTCTCGTGATACTCGCTGACGTAGATGAACCCGTCGGCGTCGATCGCCACGTCCGTGGGAAGCTGGAACTGTCCGTCGCCGCGACCCTCGCTGCCGAAGGAGCCCAGCGTCTTTCCATCCCGGTCGGTGATGAGTACGCGATGGTAGTGCGTGTCGGCGATGAAGAGACGCCCATCGGGATGAACGCAAAGCCCGACCGGTTTTCCCTGCTGGATTTCGGGCATGCGCCACCCGGTCTCCCAGGTGCCGTCCGCAGCGAACCGCTGCACGCGACCCGCTTTGTCGATCACGAAGATCGAACCGTTCGAGTCCGTTGCGATCGCGCGGGGATAGTTGAACTCACCCGGCGCGACACCAACGCGTCCGAACACGCCGACAACGCCGTTTTCGGTTAATGGTGGCGGTTCACAACCGGTCAGCCACACCGCAACCGCGATGAGCATCACGCACCAGTGGGTGACCCACGTTTTCAGACGTGGGGGGGAACTGATTTGCCCGCCGCGGGAATCGGAACCCCCTCGGCGAGAAGATGGGCGACCCGTTCCAACGCCTAGTTCTCGGTCACACTTGTTTTGATGAGTTGGCTGAGTCATTTGTGGCCCAGCCGCCCTCGGCTGGGCGGTTGCCCAGACACAGCGGAGGGCCGCTGTGCCACATGCATCTCCCATCAAACCAGCGTTGTCGGAGCACTAGTTCCTATCGTCGTCAGCGGTCG
>JADFOB010000206.1 GCA_022563055.1 Planctomycetota bacterium | reverse complement strand
CTGCCCGCATCAAGCCGCGTCGTCCATGAGGTTCCGCGTCGTCCATGAGGTCCGGGGTCACCCTAGCAACGGAGTAGTGCCAAGATGCCCAAAGAAGACAGCGTTGAGAAAGTGATCATCATCGGTTCGGGACCGGCCGGCTGGACGGCGGCTGTTTACGCCGCAAGGGCGAACCTCAACCCGCTGGTTTTCGCCGGTCGGCCAAAGACAGTTCCCTCGACGATCCTTCCAGGTGGGCAACTCATGATGACGACGGAGGTCGAAAATTACCCCGGCTTCCCCGAAGGCATCACCGGGCCAAAACTGATGGCCTACTTCGAGCAGCAGGCGGCGCGCTTTGGCACGCGCATCGTCACGGACAAGGGGTTCAACCCCGATGTTTCCAATCCCGACGATGGTCATTCTTACACCTATCACGACTGCAAGCGGCTTGACCTGTCGGCACAGCCCTTCCTCGTTGTCGGCGAGGATGACACTGAGTATCGCGCACACTCGGTCATCATCGCTACGGGAGCGACCGCCAACTGGCTGGGCTTGGAGAATGAGCAGCGCCTCGCTCGGAGCGGTGGCGGTGTCAGCGCCTGTGCGGTTTGCGATGGCGCGCTGCCGATGTTCCGCGACAAGGTTTTGGCCGTCGTCGGTGGCGGTGATTCCGCGGTCGAAGAGGCGTCCTATCTGGCCAAGTTTGCGACCAAGGTCTGCATGGTTCACCGGCGGGATAAACTCCGTGCCTCGAAGATCATGGCCCAGCGCGCGATGGATAACCCCAAGATCGAGGTTCTTTGGAACAAGACCGTCGTCGACGTCCTGGGCGATGAGATGATCTCGAGCGTAAGGCTCAAGGATACCAAGACCGGCGAGGAGTCGGACTTTGAGGTGGGTGGACTCTTCCTGGCGATTGGACACACACCCGCCACGGAGTTTCTCAAGGGGCAGCTCGAACTCGACGCGAAGAACTACATCAAGTTGAAGGATCCCTATCGATCGACGACGAGCGTGGAGGGTGTCTTCGCCGCCGGCGATTGCGTGGACAGCACCTACCGCCAGGCAGTCACAGCCGCCGGTATGGGTTGCAAGGCCGCCCTCGACGCCGAGCGCTGGCTCGCCGACAAGGGGATCGAGTAACATTGGATCAATGCCGCGATGACCGGTCGCGTACGGGGCACGCGCCTCTTTCCAATCGGTGAGCCACGCGCCGCGGTCGTTGTGCCACACCCGGCTTCGGGTGACGCGCGGCGCCGAATCCCGCGTCGTTTGACGCCCATCCGCCGGGTCTTTACGATCGCTTGAGGCCTTTCGTCCGCCGCACTGAACGGTTTGCGCACGCAGCGTTGTGGGCGGTGTCGCGGAGGGTAAGAGGAGTTCGATGCAGCGAGAATACGGCATCCTACACCTGATCGGCAAGGACCGGATCGGCATCCTTCAGGACGCCTCCGCGTTTGTGGCCGAGCGTGGCGGGACCACCGAGGAGGGCATCTCGCACACGCTCAGCACCGAGGCGGTCGTTCTGCTCTACATCTCCGGCTCGTCCGACCAGCTTGACCGGATTCAGCGCGACACGCCGAGTCTGGGAGATTCGCTGAAACTCCTCGCGCTGTTCACCCGAATCAAGGATCAGGACAAGGCGCATCGTATTGACGCACTCCCGTTGACGCTCCGCGTCTGCTCACCCGATTTCGCGGGATTGCTCGCTGCCATGACCAGCTTCTTCACCAAGCACGAGCTGCCGATCATCGCGCACCATACGCACAAATCGACCACGTCCCCAGCCGGCGGCTTGCCCATGTATAGCCACCGTTTCACCGTGCTTCTTCCGCCGCAGTTCAACCGCAAGAACTTCATCATCGAACTCGACGAACTCGCCCGGCAAGCCAACTTCATGCGCGACGACATCACCCATTCCGATTTTTATTAGAGTAGCCCAGGGCAGGTGGTTGTTCCGCCGTAGGTGGAACGTAACTCTTCAACGACGCATCATGCGCAGAGCGAATTGGACGGCGCATGCAGCCTCGGCTTTGCCCAATGGACGAGTCCGGATCGACAAGCACGCGCAACGGCTCCTGTTGCTATGCAGTCGAGCTTCGCTACGATGCTCCAGCCCGCTGCCTGCCAGGCAGAGCGGAGAAACCCGCTGAGCATTAGGGCTACTACCAGGTTCGTACCAGTGAATTGGAAAGAGATCACGAGATGAAACGCATCATCATCATCCCGCTCATGATTGCGGGGGCGTGCCAGCCCTCGGCGCGAAATGAGTTCCCCGCGTCGGCGCGAACTCCGCGAGCTGCTCCGACCCGCAACGAGGGGCCAACCGTCGCCCAAGCCGCAGCGTTCATGGAGGAGCTTGAGACCCAACTCCTCGACCTTTGGATCGCCAGAGAGCGGAGCCAGTGGGTCAACGCCACGTTCATTACGGACGATACCGATCTGATCGCCGCTCGAGCCAGCGCAGCGGTCATGGAGTTCGTCTCGCGGAAGGTGGATGAGTCCAGGCGCTTTGACGAGCTTGCCCTGGACGACACTCTCCGACGAAAGTTCCGTCTCTTGAAACTCAGCCTGACGCTGGCAGCACCGGCGGACGCAGCCAAGCGCGATGAACTCGCGCAGATCGCCACCCAGATGCAGAGCATCTACGGAAAGGGAAAGTTCTGCCCGGACGGCGACGAGGGCGAATGCAGAACCCTGGGCGAACTATCCAAGACGCTGGCGACAAGCCGCGACTACGACGTGCTCCAGGAGGCCTGGGTCGGGTGGCGGACCATCACGACGGAAATGCGCGACAGGTTCCCGCGATTCGTCGAGCTGGCCAACGAAGGTGCCCGAGGGCTCGGGTTCGACAACATGGGTGACTTGTGGAAGTCCGGTTACGACATGGCGCCGGCCGACTTCGAGGCGGAGTTGGAACGCCTCTGGAACCAGGTCCGCCCGCTCTACGAACAGCTTCACTGCTATATGCGAACGCAGCTCCAGAAACAGTACGGTGAGGATCGCGTACCCTCGGGACAGCCAATACCAGCGCACCTGCTGGGCAACATGTGGGCCCAGGAATGGGGCAACCTCTTCGACCTGGTCGCGCCCCAAAAGGAGCAGAGCTATGATCTCTCGGAAATACTCGTGGAGAAGAAGCTCGATCCGCAGGGAATTGTGCGCCAGGCTGAGGCATTCTTCGTATCTCTGGGGCTCGATCCATTGCCCGACTCGTTCTGGCAACGCTCGATGTTCGTCAAACCGCGGGACCGAGAGGTCGTCTGCCATGCCAGCGCCTGGGACATCGACTGGGAGGATGATCTTCGGATTAAGATGTGCATCGAACCGACCGCGGAAGATTTCACGACGATCCATCACGAGCTCGGCCACAATTACTATCAACGCGCCTACAAGAACCTTCCCACACTCTTCATGGACAGTGCTAACGACGGTTTTCACGAGGCGCTGGGCGACACCATCGCACTTTCGGTGACGCCATCCTATCTCGTCAAGATCGGGTACCTTGAAAAGGAGCCGCCCGAGAGTCTCAACCCATTGATGAAGCGAGCGCTCGACAAGATCGCGTTCCTGCCTTTTGGTCTTGTGATTGATACGTGGCGTTTTGATGTGTTCG
>JADFOB010000205.1 GCA_022563055.1 Planctomycetota bacterium | reverse complement strand
TGACGCTCACGATGCCCGAGAGCATGTCGATGGAGCGTCGCGCGATCCTCAAGGCGCTGGGTTCGAAGCTCGTGCTCACACCGGCGGCGGACGGGATGAAGGGCGCCATCAGTGCAGCCGAACGGATCGTGTCCGAGACGCCAAACACCTTCATGCCCCAACAGTTCGATAACCCCGCCAATCCCGAGGTTCATCGGCAAACGACCGCACAGGAGATCTGGGACGATACCGATGGAAAGGCCGATATCCTCGTGTCCGGCATCGGTACCGGCGGGACCATCACCGGTGTGGGTGAAGCCATCAAGTCCAAGAAGTCCTCGTTCAAGTGCTATGCCATTGAACCGGAAGGATCCCCGGTCATCACGCAAATGCGGGAGGGGCGGACGCTTCAGCCGGGCAAGCACATGATCCAGGGCATCGGGGCCGGTTTTATTCCCAGCATCCTCAACCTCGACATTATCGACGGCGTTTTGCTGGCTAACAACGACGACGCCTTCGCCTGGGCACGCCGCGCCGCACGGGAGGAGGGAATCCTCTGTGGCATCTCCTCGGGGGCTGCCCTTTGGGCGGCGAACGAGGTCGCCAAAATGCCCGAGAACAAAGGTAAAGTGATCGTGACCATCCTGCCAAGCGCCGGCGAGCGGTACCTCTCGACCCCGTTGTTCGGCGAGTAACCGCGGAGCCTCCGCCGGATCCGAATCGTACGCTTTATCAACGCGCACGATTCTGCATCAGGCCTGAGCCGCGGGTTTTAACCCGCGCGATCTTTCGGACGTCGAGGGACAATCGCTACACTAGCCCCTGTCCATGATGAGTCGATGGGGAGATCCGTGTGGCACAGCGGCCCTCCGCTGTGTTGTGGCATCTTCCCAGCCGAGGGCGGCTGGGCTACAACGGCTGGGCAGCAAAACGCCGGCGAGGAAGGAGCAAAGTACCGCCTTGGGGACCGCACGGATCATCGTTCGCCGGCTCGTCATTCCCCTGCCCCGCTTGCCGCGCCGCCTTGCCGGACTACGGATCGCCCATATCTCCGATCTGCACTTCCGGAAGCGAAACGGCACGACCACAGCCGCTCAGAAGCAGCTCATCGCCCTTGACTACGACCTCCTTGTTGTGACCGGTGATTTCGCTGACTACCCAAGAAAGTGGCCCGAAGCGATCGAAATGATGCGCGCGTTCTTCGAGCCGCTTGCCGACCGATCGCCCATCTACGCCGTCCTGGGCAACCACGACGACCCAAGAATCGCCGATGCCGCCGACGGACCCCTCACCTTCTTGCGAAACGCCTTCACGGTCGTCGATTTCAAGGGCGAAACAGTCGTACTTGCCGGCGTCGAGCAGAGTCATAGCGGCGGCGAGGATCTGGCCACCGCGCTCGCCGCTATCCCCACCGCTGGAGCCGTGATTCTCCTGGCCCACTTCCCATCCACCGTCTTCCGGGTTCCGTCCGATCGCGTCGATCTGGTGCTGGCTGGACACACCCATGGTGGGCAGATTCGACTCCCCGTCGTCGGCTGCCTCTGGACGAACGATCGCCTCCCACTCCGGATGGCGAGGGGCCTTACGCGTGTCGGAGGCACGCTCCTGCACGCCAGCCCTGGAATCGGCGTATCCGGTCCCATCAAAGTCCGGATAAACTGCCCACCGGAGATTTCCCTCCTGACGCTCCAACCCGCCCGATTCGCCGAGTCGCCGGAGGTCTCGCAGCTTGCTGCGCCTTGCGGTGTCCAAGTGGGTTTCGTCAAGGTTTGACCCGCCATTTGGCGAAACATAGGATATAATGGTGATGTGAGGGAAATGGGATCAGCGCGGTGATGATCGATATTCGGAAACGGCTCGATTCGTAGCGAGCGACGCGAATTCGCCATTATATCTCCCCTTTTTCCACAACCGCGCCCGTACCACTTCCGCACATCGGCCCGCTAAAGAGACAGTCGGCCTCGGGTAGCCCGTGGCGACTGGCGTTGTTTGATGAACGTGGATCCGGCACGTGCCCCAGTAGCTGCGTAAAGAAGCTGCGGCCCAGGCTCTGGGAGAGCCTGCGCGTTGGAGGCGTGTGGGATCAGCGACCTGTGTTCATTGCGCGAGCTGTGCCCAGCAGAGTTCGCCACGAGACGACACATGGCTGTCGATATTCCAAACTACCGCGTCGTGGAGAAGCTGGGTGAAGGGGCTCAGACGCGGCTCTACCGCGCGCGGTGTATGAGGACGGGCAAGGACTACACGATCAAGATTATTAAGGTCAAGGCACCCGAGGACGCCGGTTTCGTCGATCTGCTACGCACGGAGCACGCGATCGGGTCCACCATGGACCACCCGGTCATCCGCAAGGTCTATGAGTTGCGGATCACTCGCCAGCGACTGCGCGTCCGCGGCGCCATCCTTTTCATGGAGTATGTCGCGGGTGTTGCGATGTCCGACAAAGCTTTCCAGAGACCGCTTGGCGAGATCCTCGAACTCTTTTGCCAGGCTGCCGAGGGACTTCGCGCCATGCACCTGGCCGGTTGGGTTCACGCCGATCTGAAACCCAACAACATCCTTGTCACAAGCGACGACCGTGTGAAGCTGATTGATCTGGGCCAGAGTTCCCGGATGCACGAGGCCAAGACTCGCGTGCAGGGAACGATCGACTATATCGCACCGGAGCAGGTCCAGCGTGGAATCCTGGATCAGCGGACCGACGTCTTCGGTCTGGGAGCCGCTTTGCATCGTGTGGTGACGGGCAAACCCGTGGCTACGGAGATGAACCAGACCGTCAGCATCCATTCTCAGGGCTTGATCGGGAAGCGCGTCTCCGACATCCGGCACGAGGCCAAGGCCGAGCTACCCACCTGCGTGGCACGCCTCATCGACGATTGCTGCCAGAGCGACCCCGCCGCCCGTCTCCCCGACATGACCGCCGTGCTCGATCGACTCAACATGGCGCGCACGATCCTCGCCAGACAGGCCGCCCAGGATCCGTCCGCGCTCGACGTCGATGAAGCCTACGAGGATGGTGAGTACGAGGATGGTGACCACGCGGATGGCGAGTACGAGGATGACGACAGCGTGTCCGTCGAGCCGGCGTTGGGTGAGCTTGGCCCCGCAGAAGACGAGGATGATTCGGTCGACCTCGACGCCTAGCCGGAATCGCGGAGGCGTATCCTGCTCCGAACCGCGCCCGTCAGGAAGCGACTCAACCGATGTACGCACTGCTCCTCCCTCACGGTCGGGGTTCGGATAAGAGTCCGTCTGTTTGAAGAAGACGGGCGGGTAGGTCGGGCTCTGCCCGACGAAATGTCAGTCAGTTCGCCGATGTCGGGGCGAGCCCGACCTACCTGGCTCAGCCGACCCGGTTGAGCATCCACGTATCACCCTCGAGCGTGAGCGAGAAGCGGCCCGCCAACCGCGAGCCGCTCAAACAAAAGACGAATCCGTCGTCGGTGGATTCCTCGAACTCGATGGATCCTTCGTCGACGCGGCGGACGTCGCCGCGATTGCGGCTGAGGGATCCCTCGTAGTCGAGGTAGGCCTTTCGGTGATCGCCGATTCGCCGGGCGGGAATCGGGAGGCTGGCCAACTCAAACGGTTCGCGGAGGAGTTGCCAGGTCAACAGTGTGT
>JADFOB010000204.1 GCA_022563055.1 Planctomycetota bacterium | reverse complement strand
CCGATGGACCAGTGCCCGCCCCACGGGATGGCGACGAATCCGATGAACCCCACAACGAAGCTGATCGCCGGCGCCAGGACAAAGAGCCGTTTGTCGACGTGGCCAGGGATGACGTCCTCCTTGAAGAGGAATTTCAAGCCGTCGGCGATCGGCTGAAACAAGCCCAAGGGTCCGACCCGGTTGGGTCCGTAGCGGTCCTGCATCCACGCCGAGATCTTTCGCTCGAAGTAGATGCAGTAGGCGACGACGCCGAGCAGGATGCCGACCAGCGAAAAGGCCAGGACAATGCTGACACCCAATTGACTTGTCAGAAACTCCCGCATGATCCTCTTCTTCGCGCCTCGCTTCCCAACACGTGCCACCGCTCTTGAGCAGTGCCATCCCTACACTGTCTTAGAACACTGCTCAAGAGCAGTGGCCCACGCATCCGCCTCCTCCACCCCCCGACTGGTCCCAGCCGCTGTAGATACCCTCGTAGCCGGCCAGTTCGTACAAGTACTGCCCGTCACGCATCGCCCCATCGGGCGGATCGATCGCCCGCTCGAACGTCTGAATCAAACCGGCTGCGTTGACGAAACTGCCCTCGCGCTCGACCCACGCGCAGGCGGGAAGAACGATGGTGGCAGCAGCCGTCAACTCGCTGTCGAACAGCTCTTGGACAACGAGCAGCTCGAGCTTCTCGGCGAACTTGCTCGTCTTCTTATCCATCCAGGGCTTGGGATAACCGCCCGCGATCCAGGCGGCGCTGAACGTCCCATCGGTACACTTTGCGACGAACTCGTCGAACGACGGCGTCTCGCCACCGGCAGCGCTGATGACCATCTCGATGCCGCGCCGGTTCGGGCACTTCTCCGCAAGAATCGTGAACCTGACCGCGTCACCGGTTGCACCGACCGGGAACTGCTGCGCCTCGCCCTCCGTGGGAATCGGACCCATTACCAGGGCCGCTTCGGGCGCGACGTCGCGGATGAACCGGAGTAACAGCCACGCCTCCTCGCAGGCCATAAACGGCGAGAGCATCACGGCGACCTTGTTCGCCCCGTGCGCCTCGACGTGCTCGGTGAAGCGAACCCGCAGAATCTCGGGCAGATCCTCCCAGTTGGGAATCGTCTGCTCACGTCCGCGCCGGATCACAGGAGACGCGATTCGCCGGGCATCGTGAACGTACTTGAATCCAAAACGCCCGTCGTCGCACATCCACCAGGTGTTGACCTTCGCGTTGAACCGCGGCTTGAGTCGGTAGACCTTGTTGTCTGCGTGGTCGATCCGAATCGAGCAGCCCGTCGCGCAACCCGGACAGATCGAAGGCGTCGGCTTCAACTCCCAGACCCGCCGCTTAAACAGGAAGTCCTTATCGAGCAGGCAGCCAACCGGACAGATGTCGACGACGTTGCCCTGCAAAGGATTATCAAGCGGTATGCCGGGAAAGACATCGATCTCCACGCTGGATCCTCGGTTGACGACGCATAGTTCGTGCGTGCCCGAGACCTCCTGCGTAAACCGCACACAGCGCGTACAAACCACGCACCGATCCGAGTAGAGCAGCGTTTTTGGGCCGATGTCCTTCTTGGGCGTTACATGCTTGGGATCGACCATGCGCGACTCGGCGCTGCCGAACTTCAGGCTGTAGTCCTGGAGATCGCACTCACCCGCCTGGTCGCAGACCGGGCAGTCGAGCGGATGGTTGAGCAGGAAGAACTCCATGCAGTCCCGCTGGCTCTTCCGCACCTTCTCACTGTCGAAACGCACCTCCATGCCGTCGCGCACCGGCGTCTGGCACGAAGGGATGAGCTTGGGCGCCCACCCCATCTCGCCCGTCTTGGGGTGCGGCATCTTCATTTCCATCAGACAGAGGCGGCAAGAGGCTACGACCGTGAGTCCCGGATGATAGCAGTAGTGGGGCACGTCCCACCCGGCACCCAGCGCCGCCCGAAGGACATTCGTGCCTTCCTCGCACTCGACTTCCCGGTTATCGATAATGATCTTGGCCATGCTAAGGCCCGGACTCCTCTATCATCTTGCACGACGCCGTCACCGCTCGGTGTGCCACTACTCTTGAGCAGTGACCTCTTGAATCCCAAACCCGTTCACCGGAGCTTTGCACTGCGCAAGAGCAGTCCCGGACGGAACTGTGCCGGTCGTACAAAAAACACTGCTCAAGAGCAGTGGCACACATCCTGCCCCGTTGAATGATCCATCAAGACATCGGCGACGCAGCACTAGTTCCAACTCCGCAGATGGTGCGCCACCTGCTCTGTCGGCTGAGCAGCGATGGCTGCCTCAAGCTCTGGGCGGAATTTCTTGACGATCGTCTCGATCGGGAACGTTGCCCCGTCGGGTAGACCGCAGATGCTAAGACCCGGCATCATGCCCATATTGCGGGCTGTTTCAAGTAGAATGTCCAGATCCTCGATACGACCCGCGCCCAGGGCGATCCGCGTCGCTATCTTACTCATCCAGCTCGTGCCTTCCCGGCACTGCGTACACTGTCCGCACGATTCACCGGCGTAGAACCGGGCTACGTTGCGAAGGACCATGCGGATGTCCGTCTCCTCGTCGATGACGACAGCCGCCGCCGTGCCAAGACCGAGCAGACCGTAGTTGGCTGGGTCGGAGAAATCCATCTTCATGTCCAGCTCGTTGGCCGTGAGAATCCCCATCGAGATTCCACCCGGAAAAACGCCCTTGATCTTCTTTCCGTCGATCATGCCGCCGCCCATGTCATCGCGCTCGATCAGCTCGCGCACGGTGATGTCCATGGCAGCCTCGTAGCAGCCGGGTTTTCGTACGGGTCCGCTGATGCTGAAGAGCTTGGGACCGGTGCTGTGCGGCGGGCCGATCTTGGCGAACCAATCGCCGCCTCGCTCGATAATGTGCGGTACGCACGAGAGCGTTTCGACGTTGTTGACCACGGTCGGCAGGTTAAACAGGCCCTCGATCGCGGGGAAGGGCGGTTTAATACGGGGCCAGCCACGCTTACCCTCCAACGATTCGATCAAACCCGTCTCTTCCCCGCAGACATACGCCCCGGCGCCGCGATGGAGGTAACATTCAAGTGAATAACCGCTGGAGAGGATGCCCTTTCCGAGGTAGCCGGCAATGTAGGCTTCGTCCACAGCCTTCTGGAGGATGTGGAACTGCTCGTGGAATTCGATACGCAGATAAATGTAGGCGATCTGCGATTTCGTGGCGTAGGCGGCGATGATGGTACCCTCGATCAACTGGTGCGGATCGTGCTCCATCAGCACGCGGTTACAGAAGGTCGGCGGTTCCGACTCATCTCCATTCACGCACAGCAACGTCCGCGTTCGGTCTTTGGGCAGAAACCCCCATTTGACACCCGCCGGGAACCCCGCGCCGCCTCGACCGCGAAGGTTGGCTTTCTTGACTTCCTCGGCAACCTCGTCGGGCGTCATCTTGAGCGCCTTTTTGAGCGCCTGGTACCCGCCGCGTGATTCATACACCTTGAGCGCAGTCGAGTTCTCGACGCCACGGTTTCTCAACAATATTGGTTCAAACGCTGTCATCGTGTCCTAGCCCGTATTCCTCTCGCCGCAGAGCACGCGGAGGGCGCAGAGATTCTGTGTAGAAAGAAACTTTGCGGACATCCCTACGTTGGTCCCT
>JADFOB010000006.1 GCA_022563055.1 Planctomycetota bacterium | reverse complement strand
GTGGGCAATCAGCGCATCAATCAACTCGATCAGCCCGACCTTGAACCGCAGCCCCGCGCGTGTCGAGATGTTGATCTGACCGGGCGTTGCGATCCGGTCCTGAATCATGTCCAGAGCGTAGAGACAGATCGGCAAGGCGTATCGCCGAAACGCCCGGCCACCCGCATCATCCGCACAGGCTACGTGAACGAGCGAATCGGCGCTCTTGATTTTCCCGGCGCGGCGATCACGCTCGGCAGCTTCATAGTAGGACCAGAAATCCTTGCGCGAGATTTCTGAGATCGGTTCGTACTTGCCCGACGAGGGATCGAGCACGCCCGTGGGTTTGGGACGCTCATCCCCGCTCCAGGCGTAGAACCCCTGTTTCTTGGGGGAGTTGACGCCCGTGTGTCCTTCCTTCTCCAGGCCGGCGATCCAGTCAGGGAAGTACTTCCCGTCCCGGTTGTAGAGGCTTCGCAAACGGTCGGTCTTGGGCAGTGCCTCGCCCAGATGCCGCGACGACTCGGTGTAGGGCATGTGTCCGGTCTGGTCGAGCACGAAGAACGGATTGGCGGTGAAGAGATCCCACAATCCGCCCAGTTGCACGATGTCCCGCGAGGTGGTCACGTCCCACGAGATGATCGCTCCCATGGCTTGGAAGATCGGATCGGTGATGTAGCCGTGATGGTCAACCGGCAGTGCAATCAGGGTCTTTTCGAGAATCTGATCCGCGAACACGCAGCCAATGGCGAACGTCTCGCTCGAGGCGTACTTGCCCTTCATCACGTCGATGAGCCGGTTTGCCTCGAACGGGAAATAGCCGTGGACCGTCAGCAGCTTTTCCCGCAGTGCGCTCGAGTGGAACAGGACTGCCAGTTCTTCGGTGGTATGGGACGAGGTGTTGGAGAAGATGGCTGCCAGATGCTCAGCCTCGACGTGCTTCTCGATCGCTTCGAAGATCTTGGCTTTGATCTCGCCGCGTTCGGTAGCCACCTCCCAGACAATGTCGGCTCGCTTGAGCTGGGCGTAATCCTGCGTGTAGGTGACACGTGCCTCGAGCGCCTCGGCGTCCTCTTGGCGAATCCGCTGCTCCTTGACCTGGCTCTGCCACGATGCAACCAGTTTCGTCTTGGCACGCTCGAGTGCATCCGCCTGCACGTCGAGGAGGATTACGTCGTAGTCGGTCTTGGCCAGTAAGTCGATGGCGATGCCCAGACCCATCGTGCCCGCGCCAATCACACCGACGCACCGGATCTCATTGACCCGTTCCACGGCTGCGTCAATCGACTTGTCACCAAACGAAAAAGCCTTCTTCATATCAGTTCATCCTGCCGTGCTTCACGGCGCTACGCCTGTTGGGTATCGTGGATGACCATGGCAGCGCCCTGTCCGCCGCCGATGCAGGCTGAGGCGCATCCGTAGGCTACGTTGCGTCGCTCCATTTCGTACATCAGGTCGACGATCATGCGCGTGCCCGTCGCGGCGAGCGGATGGCCAATGGCGATGGCACCGCCGTTGACGTTCACGATCTCACCATCGAGGTTGAGCTCCTTCTTCACACCGAGGAACTGCGCGGCGAAGGCTTCGTTGATCTCCCACAGGCCGACGTCCTTCTGTTCAATCCCTGCGCGGGAAAGAGCCTGGGCGATGGCGGGAACCGGTCCTCGTCCCATGACGCGCGGCTCGACGCCGCACACGCCATAGCCAACCACTTCATACCGCGCGGGCAACCCCAGCTTGTGTGCCTGCTCGCGACCGGCTACGACAACCGCGGCTGCCCCGTCGCAGATTTCGCTGGCATTTCCCGGCGAAACAAGACCGTTGGGCGTCAGCCCGCGAAGTTTCTCAAGCTCCGCCAGCGACGTCTTGCGGACACACTCGTCACGGGCGAGGTGAATCGGTCGCCCGGTGAGATCGGTCGCGTCGATCGCAAAGAGGCCTCGAAGACCATCACCGCCGTTGAAATGGCTGGTTCGATAAGCCGCCCGCGCCCGGGTGTGTGAAAGCTCGGCGAAGGCGTCGCACTCCTTGCGCGTAACGCCCATCTGCGCGCCGTACTCGTCGGCGGTCAGCATCATGTTCGTATCGGCGAGATCGTGGTTCAGACCCACCAGCAGCGAATCCTCGACGGCGCCACCCTCGGCGAACTCCCAGAAATTCGCCGCCAGCCGGGGCGATCGAACGATCTGCGGCGTGCGCGACATTGTCTCGGCGCCGAAGCAGAGAACGACGCCGGCATCGTCGATCGTATCGGGCAGGGCGATCTGTTGAAACGCGTTGATGATCGTCTGCAAACCCGATCCGCAGATGCGCTGCACGAGGAGGGCGGGCGTCTGGGTATTCAGGCGGCAGCGCAAAGCCACGTTGCGCGGGAAGTAGATGTCCTGCATTCCCGGCGCGGTGAACTGATAGACGTTGGCACCGACGGCTGCGTCGATTTTCTCCCTGGCGACGCCGCTACGGCGGATGGCCTCCTCGCAGGCGAATACAGCCAGATCCTCCGCGCAGAAGTTGCTCAGTGTCCCGCACTTGGCACCGATGGGTGTCCGTGCGGCGCCGGCGATCACAACGCTGGGCTTGTCGTTCCTCTTCACGTTTGCTACGTCCTTTGGAGTTCCCTGGGCTGTGCCTCGATGACCTCCGGGGCTGATCGAGGCGAAAAGAGCGCATGAATCTTGTGGCTATACCTGGCGGTCACGACCTTGCGAACGATCTTGCCCGATGGTGTCAATTCTCCATCCGCCAGCGAAGGTTCGGCGTCCGCCAGGACCGCTCTCAAAACACGATGGTACTTGACGACGATCAGCGGATTGATCCGTTTTAACTCCGCGGCATAGAGGTCGCGCACAGCGGGCTGCTCGATCAGTGGCTCCGCCACGATCCGATGCTCCCGCGCCCACTCTTGCAGGCGACTGAAATCGGGGTAGATCAACATGCCTATGTAGTTCTTTCCGCTGCCGAGCACGACCGCCTGGTGGATGTAGGGCGACTCGTCGGCGAACACGTTTTCGATACGGTGGGGATGGACCTTCTCGCCGGTTGTCAGTTTGAACGCGCCGTCCTTTCGCCCGAAGATCCGGAATCCGTCCGGCGTGAACTCACCGAGGTCGCCGGTGTGGAGCCAACCGTCGTCATCGATCACATAAGAGGTCGCCTCCTCTTCATCCAGGTACCCAACCATTACGTTGGGCCCTTTGACGAGCATCTCCTGATCGCTGTCAATCCGGACCCGAACGCCGGGGATGGGCAGGCCGACGTAGCCGCTTCGCCAAGCCCGGTCCTTGGTTGTCACCGTTACGCAAGGCGACGTTTCGGTCAGACCCCAGCCCTCGAGTACGGGGATCTTTCGTTCACGATAGGCGGTTTCGATCGGGGCGGGCAGCGGCGCACCGGCGGTAAAGACGAACCGCAGGCGTCCACCGAAGATAATATCCTCCACGTTGGATTGTTCACGGCACCGGGTAATCAGCGCGTCATGGACGTGCGGTACGCTGAAGAAGATCGTCGGGTTGCAGCGGTTCCAGTTCTCGATCAAACGATCCAGGTTCCGACCGCGCGAGTCATCGAGGCAGAACTCGCATCCCCGATAGAGCGTCATAAAGCGTTCGAACAGTCCGCCGAAGCTGTGGTGCCACGGCAGGTAACCCAGTAGCACGTCGTCCTCCTTGACATCCCAGATCAGCGAAAGGGCCTTTTGTTGTGAGATCAGGTTGCGGTGAGTCAGTTGAACTCCCTTGGGCGATCCGGTCGTACCCGAGGTGTACATCACCATGCACAGATCGCCGGGGTGGACCGCCTCGATGCGCTCATCGAGCTGCGCCTGGGTCGCACCGCCTTGAACAGTGAGCGAGGCGAAGTCGATCGCACCCCAGGCGGCGCTCTGGGCGTCGAAGTCCATGCAGTAGAAGTTCTTGACCCACGGAAGCCTGTCGCGAGCGATCTTCTCGAGCTGATGGTTGCCCGAGACGACCAACATGCACGGGCGGGCGTGCTCGAGCGGATAGGAAACCTGGGCTGCGGGATAGCCCGCGAAGATCGGAACCGTCAGGGCGCCGATCGACATGGCTGCCATCTCCATCAAGTACATCTCGGGGCGATTTTCGCAGAGCAGGGCAATCCGGTCGCCGGGACGAATCTTCCGGTCGATCAAGTGTCGCGCGATTTGGAACGTCTTGTCGGCAAACTCGCGGAAGCTCATCGCACATAGCTCATCGCCCTTGCGATAGCGCAGGTAGGTCTTGTCGCCCCATCGCTCAGCGCGATCCTTGAGCAGCACGCCGAACGACGGTTCGAAATCGCCCAAGGGCTGGGGATGCGTGTGCTCCTCCCCGATTCGCTTGATTCCGATCTGATCGTCGAGCCCCTGCGGTGTCGTCTGGCAGTAGGCGAGGCAGGTATCCTGCAGCAGTTCCTTGGTCAGGGTGAATCGCTCGTCGGGACTGCGTCGCTCGAATTCAGTGTCCATGGGATCCACGCCGGCGCGACGCCGCACGAGATTCGAGGCGCCGAAGTAGACGACTGCGCTGGCCAGCTCCTTGATGTGCGAGCACCCGACGCGCCCGCCGACGCGCCGAGAAATCTCGTGGATTACGCCTCGTTCGATCCGCAGACCGACCAACCGTTCCGCCACCGCCTCCACCTCGTGGCAGACGGGGAACGGAACGCGGATCATC
Source organism: Planctomycetota bacterium (assembly GCA_022563055.1). The sequence goes on along the minus strand of JADFOB010000006.1, from coordinate 9,507 downwards.
TCGAGCTTGCTGCGTGTGATCTGCTCGTCGGGCAGATAGATGTTGATTTCGAGCTTGATAAGATGCTCGTTGTCAAGCAAGGTGCCCACCAGCACGAGATCATCCGGTCCGGCGTCGAACAGCTCGATTCCAATGTTACGCTGTGCTGCCAGTTTCATTCGACGTTCCCTCGGTTTTCCATTAGACGATGCCCCGCTACGACCTCGGATGGCCCTGGCCATCGACGCCTGCACCTGACGTCGCAGGTTCTTGAAGAGTGCCTCCTCGTCCGTGAATCCCGCGTTGGCGGCGTAGCGGCTTAGCGGCGTCAGGATCCACTCCTCATTCGAGAAGAGCTTGACCGAACTGAGCCCGCGACCCAGCGCGTCGCGGAACTGCTTCAAGGAGCTGGTCACATGACCCGCATGTTCGAGGATCTTCGCCCGGTGCAGCGCCCAGACCTCGTCGTATTGCATGTCGGGTGCATAGGCACCGGCGGCCTTACCTACCTCAAACACCGCACGCGTAATCCGCTGCACGAAATCGGCCTGGGCCGGATCCTTGCACAGATCGCCCATCCGCAGGTCGATCAGCTCGCCGTCGGGCTTGACCGTGTGGATCAACCCGCCGACGTTGAGCACGATCGAGATCATGGCTTTGTCGAACTCGATGCGAGTTCCGGGAACGCCGCAGGCGTGCTTGAACGGATAGTCGTGGGAGGTCAGGACCGTTTCGATGCGCTGACGTTCGAATTCGCCGCCACCGGCGAAGACCACGGATCCTTTTCGTTCCAACAGGTACACCGTGTCCGCCCCGAAGCCGCGCCGCCCGGCTGCCTGTAAGGAAATGCCGCGCACGACTCGTTCAAGCAGCGCTACGACCATCTCCTCCGTCACGTCCCCCAGCCGCTGCATGAGCATCGACTCGTGCAGTTGCTCGTCGTAGGTCTCGATCATTTTCTCCGAGAGGATGCCGTTGGGCAGGACGAGCAGAATCGGAACCGCCCGACGGATATCCTCGATTGATTCAAGCCGCCCGCGCTGGGCGAGATTCTCCACGAACCGGGTCATCTCCTCGGTCAGCAGAGCCAATTGGTCGGGATTGCAGCAGACCAGCAGAACCTCCGGCATTCGCCCGAGCGCTTCCGCCTCGAGCAGATTGGCGAAGATGCGTCCGCGAAGCGACATGGAGCGCAGGGTGCCGCCGTCGGCGAGGTTGAGCCCGGACGACTTCTTGAGCGTGTCGGTGATTCCATCACCGCTGCGCCCGATCAAACACTCCGCCCGCGCGTGGACGAAGAACCCGACGCCCAGCGATCCGGGTGGATGCACACCGAGTTCGCCCGTGCACAGCGTCACCGATCACCTCCCTTGGCGGCTGCACCATGCTTGCAATGATCAACTCGATCCCACTTGGCACGAGCCGTCGCGGAATCCGTTTCCCCATCCCGCGCTTGGCTCCGCGCCATGGCGATCAGAGCAGCCCCGTAAGCGCCGGCGTGTTGTGGGAGCGGCGGCAGCAAAACTTCCGCATCGAGTCGTTCATTCAGCGCCCGAACCATCGCCCTCCCATAAGCGACCACGCCGCCCGTCACCGCGACGACACCATCCCGCACGGACATCATCTCGAGGACACGTGACGCGATCGATCGATACAACCCCATCGAGATGTCCTCACGGGGTTCGCCCGCCTTGATCCGCTCGAGGACTTCCGTCGCCGCAAAAACGGTGCAATAGCTGTTGACAACCGTGCCCCCGGACGACTTGATCGCCAGTTCGTCGATCTCGCTGAGGGGCACACCGAGTTTCACGGCGATGGATTCCAGAAACGTACCCGTACCGGCGGCGCACTTGGTGTTCATGCGGTAGTCGGCCATGTTGCCCTGGTCGTTAAGCGAGATCACCTTGGCATCCTGCCCGCCGATGTCAATGATGTGTCGAACCTGTGGATACCACTCGCGCGCGCCGCGAGCGTGGCAGGTGATCTCGGTGACGCAGCGGTCGGCCAGGGCGACGCTCTCCCGGCCATAACCGGTCGCCACACAGAAGGCGATGTCGTCTCGCGATCCCTGGGCCTGGAGCAAGGGTTGTCCCAAAACGCTGTCGGCGGCTCCAGGGAAGTCGAACCCCGAAAGCACGACGTGATGCCCGACCAGCGCGCCCGAGGCATTCAGCACGACGCACTTGGTGGCTGACGAGCCCGCGTCGATACCGACATACAGAGGTTCTTGTGGCGAGCCGCTCATTGGCTGCGCTCCTCGAGCTGCTCGATCAACGCTTCGAGATTGGTCATGGTCTGCGCGGTGGAGAAGAAACGCCCGTCGCTCAAATCTCCGTCCACAACGAGCACCGGCATCTTGAGTCGCTCACGAAGCCGGTTCGCCATGCCAAACCGCGAGTTGGTGTTGTTCGGGCAGGTCCGCGCGTTGTGGAAGATCGCGCCGTCGATGTCGAACCGGTCGAACATGTCGACCAGAAACGCCTCCTTGGTATTCTCGTCACGGTTGATGAAGATTTCGATGCTGATTCTGGCCATCCATTCGAGCGGATCCCCGCCGTCGTAGAGCTCGAACGCCCAAGAGTTGCAGTAGGTGCTGGCAGCCACAACCGCTCGCAGATCGAAGAACTTCTCCGATACCTCGCGGAGCTTGGGCCAGACCGGCATCCCCTCCCAGTAGAGTCGCCACCGCTCGCCCGGAATGGCTCCGACGCCTTGGGCAACGCGCTCCTTCATCTCCGCCAGCAGTTCCTCGTAATAGCTCACCGCCGTCTGCGAACCGCGCATCACGATCACCGGAGCCATCTGGATCAAGCCGTCAAAGAACGTAATCGGCGACGGGCGCGTTTGAGCCGTTTCAAGCACGTCGCGCCACAACACACTCGCCCGGCTCGACAGGGAGACGACCTCCTTGAGCCGATCCATGTCGAGCTTGAGACCGAAGTGGGACTCGATCTGTTCGATCAGACGGAGGAGCTGCCACCGGACGAAGGAGACGTGCGCCGAGCTCACCTCGCCCAGATGAGCCGGTGGGCAGATGCCCCAGACCGGTGCATCGTGACGCCGCCCGAAGAAGCTCCACCAGTCCTGCACCTCCCGACACTGATTGGTGCTGTAGACCAGCACGTCGGGCGTCGGTGGACCGTCAATGCCATAGGCCTCTTTGAGCGGGCTGTAACCCGCGATGGCGGCGCCGATGTCACTGGTCATGTAGGAGCACGATTCGGCGCAGTAACCGACGCCGACCGCGTGGGGGATGTATTCGTGGGCCACCTTGCGAGCGCCCAACAGCGCCCCGTGATTCTCCGGGAAATAAACCTCAAACCCAAAGGCTGTCAGGATTTCGCACGGACCTATCGAGGTGCACCACGCGACTTTACGAGCGGGGTCGCGGGCGGCTGCGTCCAGGCGAAGAAACTGCTCGCGCATCAGCAGCGCCAGACGCTTCTGCGCCTTGATCTTAACTCGCTTGACAACCTTGCTCACCGAAAACGCCTCCCCAAAGATGAACCGCCGATAAGGCCGAGATCATTCTCAGCGCTCTTTGCGTTCCGTGCGGTGGACTCCTTTCAGGGGATCACGATCGACCGGATCGAGAGCCCCTCTTTCATCACCTCAAACGCCTTGCCCAAGTCGTCGAGACTGAAGCGGTGCGTGACAATGCGCTTCACATCGATCTTGCCCTGCTCGACCATGCGAATGAGCGGCACGTAGTCCAGCGGCCGACAACCCAAGGATCCCACGATTTCGATCTCCTTGAACATGATCTTCCCCGCGACGATGGAAATAGCCTCGTGCGTGTAACCGACCACGCATAGCCGTCCACCCACGCGCACGGATTCGAAGGCCTCCTCGATCGTTCGCGGATTACCGATGACCTCGATTGCGATGTCCGCCCCGCCGCCGGTCAACTTCTTGACGGCTTTGCTGACCCGCTCGACCTTCGTGGCGTTGATCGTCTCGGCCGCGCCGAACTCGGTGGCCCACGCGAGCTTTCGGTCGTTGATATCCACGGCGATGACGTAGGCACCGGCGGCCGACGCGAGCTGGACGGCGTTGATCCCGACACCACCGCAGCCAAAGATCACCACGGTGTCGCCCGGTTTCACCTTCGCGCGGTTTTTAATGGCGTGAAACGGTGTGGAAATCGCGTCGGCGATGATCGACGCTTCTTCGAGGGGTATCGATTCGGGAAGATCGAGCACGTCCTTGGCTGGGACCGCCACATACTCGGCGTAGGCACCGTCGAAATGGTTGCCGAGCATCGTCATGTTGCTGCAGATGTTCTCGCGCCCCATCCGACAGAACCGGCACTCCCCGCAGGTCAAGACCGCCGGGATGATCACGTGCTGACCCGCCTGGATGTTCGTCACCTCCGCGCCCACCGCCTCGACGACGCCGGACGCTTCATGGCCCAGAACAATCGGCGGCTTCTTGAACGTCGGCACACCGTGGTCGATGTAATGCAGGTCGGTGTGACAGACCCCACAGGCTGCCACCTTGATAAGAGCCTGCTTCGCCCCGATCTTCGGAACGGGGATATCCTCGACCTTGAGCCCAATCTCTTTCCCGTGAAACACCGCCGCTTTCATCTTTGCGTCATCCTATTGTGCGTCGTCCAAACAGTCCCAAACCCACCCGAGCCGCGGGCTTTAGCCCGCGCGGACATCCGGTATTCGAGTCTCCACCGTCACGCATGTTTCCACACCGGCGGGCGCTTCTCCAGAAAAGCCGTGATTCCCTCGTGCGCGTCCGCCAGTTTCATCAGTTCGTCGAGGTAGAGCTTCTCGACCTGATCCAACTTCAACAGAATCGCCTCTCTCGTTCCCATCATCGTCGCGCGCTTGGCCATCCGAACGACGGGGCGCGACAGCTTGCGAATGGAGTCGAGGTAACCGTCGACCTTCGCGTCAAACTCGTCCACCGTGTAGACCTCGTTGACCAGGCCGATCCGGTGAGCTTCTGCTGCATCCACCGTCTTTCCCAACGCCGTGAGTTCGACCGCCTTCTTGATTCCGACCTGAGGCGTCAGGACGCAGGCTGCCACCGGTGGAAAGACGCCCACCTGAACTTCGGGCTGGCCGAACTTCGCACGATCCGATGCCAACACAATGTCACAGAAACAGGCCAGCTCACACCCGCCGCCCAGCGCTGCCCCTTGCACGGCTGCAATGGTCAGGGCATCGGTGAGCGCGAGCTTGCGGAAGATCCCGTGGAACTCCTGGATCATGTCGCGGACCTTGTCGGGCGTGTGGTCCGCGATGTCCACGCCGGCGCTGAAGGCCTTACCCGTCGCGCGGATGACGATGGCCGCCAGATCCTCTCGGGTAAGTACGGTCTCCAAGACCGCGTTGAACTCACCCATCATGGCGCTATGGAGTATGTTGAGCGGTGGACGATTCATCGTGATCGTCGCGATCCCCTCTGCCACCTCGAGTTTCAGGAATTCGTAATTAGTCATGCCGTCCTCATCGTCTGGCGTGCATTTCTTACACCGCAGAGAGCGCGGAGAACGCGGAGAGTTGCACTAAGCAGTAGTTCTGTCAGCATCCCCGCGTTCGCTCTCTTGATACACTGTGCTCCGTCGAATGCTCGCACATCAATCCTTTCTTCCTTCCGTCTCCGCGACCTCTGCGTGCTCTGCGGTGAATCTTCCGGACTCGGGAACCACGCCCGGTGCAATCTGCAATCCTCAATCACCAATCCTCAATCCACCATCACGTTTCCCGGCGGATGATGAGCGCCATGCTCACGCCGCCGCCGCCGCAGATGCTCGCTATGCCCAGCTCTTTGCCCGTGCGCTTCAGCGCGTGGAAGAGAGTCACAACGATGCGCGCCCCGCTGGTACCGGTCGGATGGCCCAGCGCGATCGCACCGCCGTGAACGTTGAGTTTGTGGCGATCCCATTTCAACACTTGTTCGTTGGCCAGCACCTGAATGGCAAAAGCTTCGTTCACCTCGATCAGGTCCATTTGCTCCAGGGTCAATCCGGCCCGCTCCAGGGCAGCCGGAATGGAGACGCCCGGCCCTTCACCCATTGTGGTCGACTCGACCGCTACGTTGGAATAGCTCACCAGCGAGAAGAGCGGTGTAGCGCCCAAGGTCTTGGCATGTTCCCGCGATGTGAGGACCAGCGCCGTCGCACCGTCGGACAGGCCACATGCGTTGGCAGCCGTCACCGTGCCGTCCTTCTTGAAAGCCGGTTTCAGCTTGGCCATCTTTTCGAGCGACGTGTCGGGGCGAATGGTTTCATCCTTGTCGAACGTGACCGCCGGCTGCCTGCCGATCGCGGGCACCTCGACGGGAACGATCTCGCTGTCGAACCAGCCGCTGGACTGTGCCTTGGCTGCCTTCTGATGGCTCTCGACTGCGAAGCGATCCTGCTCCTCTCGTGAGATCTTGTACTTCTCGACGAGGTTCTCAGCCGTACCTCCCATCCCCATCTGACAAAGCGGATCGATGCTGTCGGACCAACCGTCGAGCAGCGTCCGGTCGCCCATCTTGAATCCCTCCCAGCGGCAATCCTTGAGCAGGTAGGGAATGGTGCTCATGCTGTCCATACCGCCGACCATCACGGTCTTGCTGTCACCCAGGCGAATGGCCTGTGATGCAAGCGTGATACAGCGCATCCCGGAGGGGCACGCCATGTTGATGGTCTGGACGGGAACGCTCGTGGGGATTCCCCCGCGGACCGAAGCCGTCCGTGCCGGATTGGGTCCGTTGCCCGCCTGGCGACAGCTACCGAAGATCACATCGTCCAGCCCGTCACCGGCTATGCCCGCCCGCGCAATGGCGGCCCGTATCGCGATCGCCCCCAGATCGAACGAGGCTATATCCTTAAGCGTGCCGCCGAATCGACCCATCGGCGTCCGAACAGCGCTGATAGCTACAACGTCAGATAGTTCCACCGGTCAGTTCTCCACAATCTGCAATCCACAATCGCCAATCTTCAATTCTAAATGTATTGCCCGCCGTCGACCTGGATCACCTGGCCGGTGATGTGCCGGGCGGCCTCGCTGCAGAGGAACGTCACCACCGACGCCACCTCTTGGGGCTTGCCCAACCGGCCCAGGACGATCTCCGCAAGGGCCGCCTCACGCACCTTTTCGGGCGCGTCCTTCATCATGTCCGTTTCGATCAATCCCGGCGCCACGGCGTTCACGTTGACGCTCGATCGCCCCAGCTCGCGGGCCAGCGACTTGGTGAGCCCGATGATGCCGGCCTTGGCGGCTGCGTAGTTCGTCTGCCCGAACTTGCCCCGAAGCCCGTTGATCGAGGTGATGTTAATGATCTTACCCGACTTCTGCTCCTTGAACGTCCCCACCACCGCACGGATGTAGTTGAAATAGCCCTTGAGGTTGACCTCGATCACCTGGTCCCACTGCTCCTCGGTCATCTTCCAGATGACGCCGTCGCGGTTGATCCCCGCGTTGTTGACCAGGATGTCCAAACCGCCGAAGGTCTCGACCACCTGGGCCACCATGCGCTGGGCGTCCGCAAAGTTGGACACATCCGCCTTGAGGGCAAGTCCTCGGCGTCCCATGGCTTCGATGTCAGCCACAACCTGCTTCGCCTCGGCATCGTGTTTTCGGTAGTTGATCGCGACATCCGAACCCGACCGGGCCAGTTCCCGCGCGATCGCAGCGCCGATTCCAAGGCTGCCGCCCGTGACAATCGCTTTCTTTCCTTCCAGTGCCATCATGCTGTCAGGTTCCTTAGCTCAGTTTCCCACCGCACTTACCACAGAAGTCGAAGTGGGCGGGGATGCCCTTGGCGTCACACTTGGGACACTTCTGGGAATACGGTCCCCAGAGAAACTCGCTCGATCCATTCGGATCGGCCGCCCGGTCGCGCATTCCGACGTAATCAGCCTTTCGCTTCTCCACGAAGGCCGTCATCCCCTCGTGCGGTTCCAGACTCGTGTAGTGCAGCGCCAGCCAGTCCCGCGCGTGGCCCACCGTTGCGTGCCACGCGGCGTCTTTCCAGAAGTTGACCTGCGTTTTGGTGTAGCGCGTGCACTCGAAGAACTTGTGAACGATGATGTCGCAGAGTTCAGCCACGGCTTCATCCAAACGCGACAGATCGATGGTGTATCCGTCCTTGCCCTTGATCGCCTTCTTGATCTGGTCGGGCGTCGCACGGCTCTCGAAGGGTTGATCCCAGGGGTCGGTGTTCCAGTCGGCGAGGTAGGTGCGACCTCCCGTGAAGGATGTGCAGAACTTCCCGCTCTCATCCTTGACCGTCGGCGCGACCACGTTGACCAACCCCATCGCCAGCGAGGTGAAGGCTGCGTATCGCTGGTTGAGAAAGAGAATCCCGCGTGCCTTTCGATCGCCCACATGGATCGGCAGCCACTGTGTCGAACCCCCGCAGGCCACCGAGCCAACGCTCGTACCCACTTGCGCGATGAAAGCGTGTTCGCCGAGGACACTCAGGTCGCACGCCAGTTGGCTCTCGTTTCCGCCGCCGACAGCCATCCCGTTGAGCCGGGCGATCACCGGCTTGGCGCAGTTCGTGATTGACTCGATGTAGGCCTTGAAACACGACATGTACTTCCAGTAGTCGCGCGGCTTTTGCGTATAGCTCTCTTGATACTCTTTGACGTCGCCACCGGTACAGAAGGCCTTGTGCCCCTCCCCGGTGAACACCACCACGGCGATTCGATCATCCTGCGATGCGTCCAGAAAGGCGGTAGCAAGCTCTTGGAGGGCGGGCGTGCTGTAGGCGTTGTAGTTATGGGGTCTATTGAGCGTAATGCGTGCGACCCGATCGCTCTTTTCGTACCGAATACCCTGAAACTCGAACGATTCCGGGCTTCGTTGTGGGAACATGCTCATGGCGGACGCCTCCATGGATCGTTGACCTGCGGTCCGGCAGTACGTCGCAATCGCAGCACGAACCGCCAGAATGAACCGAACGTACGTTCGATCGGTAAACCCGGCTAATACCCAACCCAGCGAACCCTCGCCACCGCCGGATCTTCTGCACGACCAGCCTTCGATTATCCCCGTTATTATATCGGTGTCAAGGGCTTTCTGATGAAAAACTGCTTGACACAACGGGCCGTTTGGCGCATAGTAGAACAGGATCGAGTGTTCGGGCTTTCGGGGATTCTGATGGAATGACGTCTCAAAAAACAGAACGTACGTTCGAAATACCGCGAGACCGGGCGCCAGCCGCCCGAAACTCCGACGGGCGCGAAAGTTACGACAATCGCCTCAACCGCATCCTGGAAGCCGCCACCGAGCTGATTGCCAGGGTCGGATATGAGAGAGCCTCCATGCGGGCGGTTGCCAAGGTGACCGGGGTTAGCCTCGCCGGGCTGTATCACTACTTCGACAGCAAGGAAAAGATGCTGTTTTTGATCCAGTTCCGTGCTTTTACGGCCCTACTGAATAACCTGCGTGAAAAGCTCCACGGCGTCGGCGACCCTGTCGAGCAGCTCCGCGTCATGGTCCGGAGCCACGTGGGCTACTTTGCCGCGAACATGGCAGCCTTGAAGACCTGCTCTCCCGAGTTGGATTCCTTGTC
>JADFOB010000203.1 GCA_022563055.1 Planctomycetota bacterium | reverse complement strand
GAAGATCAACCGGCGGGGCTGCGGCTCACCGCAAGACCCGCCCAAGATACGGTAAGGATCTTTGCGTTGCGGTCAGCCGCAACGCCGGCAATTCGCAACGACGTTATGACGTTCGGCCTGAATCCGTGACCGCCCGTTCGGAGAAGAAGATCACGGACCCCCGAATGCTCGCGATGAAAGAGAAGCTTGCCACCGAGGAAGGGAAGCGTATCTGTGCAAAACGCAAACACACCGTCGAGCCGGTGTTCGGGATCATCAAGGAAGTGATGGGATACAGCCAGACCTTGCTGCGCGGATTGGAGAAAGTCAGCGGCGACGGGTGCCTGGTGTGCCGGGCGTACAACTTCAAGAGGCTATTCTCCCTCAAAACCGCCTGACCCATCCCCAGGGAGTCCTCCGCGCAGCCGCTTTTGCCCCCAATTCGATCCTGAACAACAAGTAGCCGCCGCAACCCGATCATCGAACCGTCCGTGCTCATAGGTTCGACGATTTCGTGCAAGCGAAGGCGGATCGGCGCATCAAAGAGCCGGACCTCAAGTCCGACAGACTGCTGAACCACTCTGCGCGATTAGGCGGCGCTTTTTCGAACCGCGAGCGCAAGCGATCGGTCACCAACCCCCGAGCTCTATGCGTCGCCGATGGTAGCCAGGACCGGAAAGAGCAGGTTCAGCTTGCGGCGTCGGATGTTTCGTAGCCCCGCCGACTCAAACAGGGAATGAATCTCGTGCCACGGCGCGTGGTGGATGGATGTTTCGATCGCGGCGATGACCACGTCGAAGACGGCCCAGCCGATCACATTGTCGCGGAATCCGTCGAGCAGGATGAGCCGCCCGCCCGGCTTGAGGACGCGCCGCATCTCGCAAACCACCGCCTGCTGGTGGGGGTAGTGGTGAAAGGAATTGACGCAGGTGACCAGGTCGAGCGTGGCGCTTTGGAAGGGCAGATGCTCGCTGTCGCCGGCGACGAAGGTGGGGCAGTGCCGATCCTCGATTTTCCGTTGCTTGGCATCGGCCTGCACACACATCGCGGAGGAGTAGTCCAGGCCGAACACCGTGATGGGCCAGCGGGAGTGCGACAGCATCTTTGCCAACGTGCCCGTGCCGCTTCCCACGTCGAGGAGCCCAAACGCAGACGGATGATCCGCCCGCCATCGGGCAATCTCCTCGATCACCGCGAGGTACGAGGGACGAAACAGGAAGTAGTTAAGGAGCGATCGGTCGTAGGTGTGGGCCCAGCCGTCAAACTGTCTGCGCGCCTGGCGTTTGAATAGCGCGGATCGCGGGTGGTCGCGATCGGGCAGGACGTCCTCGGGTGATACCGTGGAAAGGCTCACACGGTTACCCTAGGCGCGATGGTGTGGGTGATCAAGCGATGACGTCGAGCAGATGTTGCACGACGCCTTCGATGCGCTCGGGTGTCTCGTAGGTTCCGGCGAGTATCTCAGCCCGGATGGCTTCGATCCGGGCGAGGCTCACGCCGGACAATGCCGTGGTCCGCGCGAGTGCTTCGCCGCGACTGGAAAACTCGACCGTGTCGCCTCGTAAGGTGGCGGCTGGGGCCGACTTGGGCGTACCTGTATTGGGAAGCACAATGGGCCTGTAGGCTGGTAGCGGACCAGTATTGATAGAGGCGACCATCTGGCGATTTTCCTGACCGGTTAACTCGTTCCGAGCGGTCCGCTCCCTTTGAGCCGACCTCATGCAATCCCTAACCCCAACCGCGACCCCGGAGGCACCGCTCGCGCACAAACGCACACGTGCAACAGACCCCGACATCCCCGCTTCCGCGTTCGTCCCTGAATCGCCGATGAGGAATCAGGCATGCTAACGCTGCCGGACCCAAACACTTTCCCTTTCCCGCCGGCAGCATGCTGCTCAGTTTGTATTATCGTCTGAGGTGTTTTCAGACCTTGAGGGAAAGTGGGTGCTACACCCCACAATCCGGCTCGATACCCTCTGACGGATACAACATCTTGCAACTCGCATAGGTCAGCTCACGAGATGTGGGGTAGCTCGCAAGCGGCCAACCTTTCGATCCGAAGGAAAAACAGAGAGGCGCGGGCCAAAACCACGCGGATATTGCGTGCACGTTTCGTCGCGCCCATCCCCCCGATCAATACTGGCAGGCGCTGCCCGTGCATGGCCAACCTGGAACTCATCGGGTTGCGCGGGGGACGCTCCCTAACGGTCGCGGTTCGGATCTGGATGCCCGTAACGCGGTTCCGAACCGCGACCGTAAGGGAGCGCGCGGGGGACACCCATCAATACACGGCTGACGGAGCACTAGTCATTGTATTGGAGCTTGACTTGGACGGTTCGCACGCGATCGTCGCGGAGGACCGTCAGACGAACCTGGTCGCCGACTTCGTGCAGTTCGAGTACGTCCTTGAGCTCGTTGCCCGTCCGCACCTCCGTGGCATCAACTTTGACAATGATGTCACCCCACTGGCGCACGTATCCGCGCCGGTCGACGAGGGTTCCTCGAAGACCGGCTTTAGCGGCCCCGGTGTCCTCGAAGACGGATTCGATCAGGACGCCGGGCAAACCCAACCGCCTCGCCATCCCATCCGAAACGAGGAGCACGCCAAGGGTGGGCCGACGTACGCGCCCATAACGGATCAGGTCCGGCACGACTTCGTTGATAATATCAACCGGGACGGCAAAGCCGATACCGGCGCTCGCTCCCGACGGGCTCGCAATTTGCGTGTTCACGCCGATCAGACGCCCCGCGCTGTCCAGCAACGGGCCACCGGAGTTACCAGGGTTGATCGCGGCGTCGGTCTGGATCACGTCGCGAATCTTGCGACCGGTCACGGATTCGATCTCGCGCCCCAGCGCGCTGACGACTCCAACCGTGAGCGTGTGATCGAGCCCGAACGGATTTCCGATGGCAAGCACCTTCTGTCCAACAAGCAGATCCTTGGAAGTTCCCAGGGAGATCGGCGTGAGCAACTCCTGGGGCGCATCGATTTTGAGCACGGCGAGATCGCTGTCCGCCGCCACGCCCACCCTGCGGGCCTCCCATTCCGAGCCGTCGTCCAGCCTCACCCGCCAGTGTGTTCCGGGTTGGATCACGTGGTAGTTGGTGACGATGTGCCCGTCCCTGTCATAGATGAAACCGGTCCCGGTCCCGCGCGGTATCTCGAACACGTTGAGGCCGAAGAGGTCGCGGCCGTACTCGGCGCTTGTGATGTAGACAACCGACGGGGACGCTTTCCGAAAGACATCGATGGTAGCCTGTTCGTCCGAGGCAAGATCGTTACGCGGCGCGACCGCCCTGGCTTCGAAGTTCGGCTGGTGCAGTGGTGGCGGGGCGGAGGGGCGGAGGATGGACCACGCAACCAGGAAGACAAGCGCCCAGATGGCCCCCATCGCCGGCCACGAAGGGCGCCGCCATCTTCCGGGATGGCGTGAGGGGCGGGGGCGCGGGCGGGATGCGAGGCGGATGGATCGTGCCAGTCACCATTCGTCGTTGTCACGCCGGACCTCCGTCGCCGTTGCTCCCCTCCGTCAGGACGTAGGGTACCTTTCGTCCGAGCCCGCCACAACACAACCCGTGTCGCGAAGCATCCGCTGGGTCCGTGACAGTTTAGGCGGCACGAATCAGAGCCCCAAGCGCAAGCGCGGGGTTTTCTAAAAGACCGGTC
>JADFOB010000202.1 GCA_022563055.1 Planctomycetota bacterium | reverse complement strand
GCCGGTAGTGCTTCTTGCAACGCTTCGAGGGCGAGTGGTGGGCGAGCGGTATCGAGGAGTTCTTCGAGCCTGACGCGGAGGTAGCCGTCCGGATCGAGATGGTCGATGATCGTCTCACCAGCCCGATGAACTTCCTTTTTCAGATCCAGAAGAACCCACTGAGCAAACAGGTGTTCCTGGAGACCGATCTCGCGCCCGGCGGTGTTGGCCAGGGCGGCCATCTTTGCATCCGGTTCACCGCTGTTGGCCACCCGGCGCATCGGGTGCGGCGCCCGGTTGTCGCCGTCCAGGTCGTAATCTCGGGTGAATCGTTCGAGGCGGGAGAAACTCCCTTCATCGGACTGAGGGGGCCTCTGGCGATCATCACCGGCTACCCCTTCTTGACCCTCGGTCTCCTTTTCTTCCGGTTCAGCGATCTCGAGCGCAGCATTCGACTCCAACGCCTCGTTGATATGGGTCTCGAGCTCGGCGACCGGTTTTTGCAGGATCGCCATGGACTGGATGAGCTGCGGCGTGAGCCGTTGCTCTAGCCTCATCTGTTGCGACAGCGATTGCGAGAGGAATTGTGACATAACGCAGCCTTCCGAACACATTATAGCAAGGCCTGTGCCATTTGGCCTACCCCGGCGGCGAAATACCCCGAGAAGATCATCCCAGCCCGCGTTTATTGGACTTTAAGCAGCGCAAGACCCTGGTGTTGGTGAAGCGCGCGGTGATCGCTGACGGCTTCTTCAGATCGGTGTTCGGCCGCGGATCGCCGCTTCGAGCATACTCGCGGTGGCGTACTCGAGTTGCGAACCGACAGCGAGCCCGCGCGCCGGGCGCGTGACGCGTACATCCAAGCCCTCGAGGACCGCCTGGATGTGCAGGGCGGTCCCGTCGCCGTCCACGGTGGGGTTCAGTGCGAGCACCACCTCTTTGACCTCTCCCTCACGCACGCGTTTGAGGAGCGCGTCGATCGTCAGATGCTCCGGTTCGATGCCGTCCAGCGGTGCGATGTGCCCCATGAGCACGTGGTAAATCCCGTGGACCAGTCCCGTCGCCTCCAGAGCGATTAAATCCTTGGGCTCCTCGACAACCCAAATGATGGTGCGGTCGCGGCCTGGATCGCTGCAAACGCCGCAGGGATCAACCTCGGTCAGGTTGTAGCACGTCTGACAGTGAATGACCTTGTCCTTGACGTCGAGGAGCGCCTGCGCCAGCGAAGCTGCGTAGGTGCGGGGCTCGCGAAGAACGTGAAATGCCAAGCGCTCGGCACTGCGCGGTCCGATCCCTGGGAGCTTCTGGAACTCCCCCTTGAGGCGGGCGAGCGATTCAATCGGCTCATCGGTCATCAGCGTTTGCTCTTGCGGCTCGGCGGGAGCCTCGCCCTCCCCATGGACAACCCGTAGCTTCAAGACTGACGGAGCGCTAAACCACTGTGCGCTGATTACGCGCCGTTTTTCCGAGCCGCGAGCGCAAGCGACCGGTGTTTAACCCCGCGCTTGGGGCTCGGATAGGTGGCGCGGGATCCCGCACGACGATTTAGGTTCCGCCGAGCATCTCCGAAAGACCCGGCATGTTGAGCCCACCGGTCAGGCCCGCCATTTCGGTTTTCATGGCCTCGTGCGATTTCTGCACAGCCCCGCAGACGGCGCCTTTCACCAGATCCTCCAACAGCTCGACGTCGTCCAGGGTCTTGGGGTCGATCTTAATGTCCACGAGCGTACCCTTGCCGTCGACGGTGACTCGAACCATTCCGCCACCGGCGTCCGCCTCATAGCGGCGAGTGGCCAACTCGGTCTGCAGCTCGGCGATCTTCCCTTGTATTTCCTTGGCGGACTTCAACAGATTCGCGATGTCTCCCAGTGGACCGAACATACGCGGTTACTCCTTCATGGTGGATTCAGGCATCCGGTTCGACCGTTTCGCCTGTCGGCGCTTCCTCCCCGGACGGAACTTCGCTCGGCTTGGCAACCGGGCGAACGTCGAAAAGCGTACCGTCCACGGCTGCCTTCACACGTTGCACGGCTGGATCGCTCGCGGTCTTTCGCCACTCGGTGGAACTCACTGATCGGCGCTCGGCGGCAGGGGGCGCCGTTGGCGGCGACCCGCCTGATGCGCCTGGGGAACCGGACGTCTTGGGTGGTTTGTCCGGTACGCGCTGGGCACGTTGAGGTGCTGCCACCTTGGGGCCACGGGTTGCCTCCTTGGCGTCCGCCGCTGCCGACATGGACGGTGCTTCGTCCCCGCCTTGGAGGCGTTGGATCAACTCGCCGATGTCGCTGAACTGCCGGCTCATGGCCAATCGCACAATCGCGGCGTCCGCCAGCGCACGGGCCGAGCCGCTGGTCTTCACGCTCCGCCGGAGTTCTTCCAGCAGCGTAATCATGTACACATAGGTGGGTCCGTCGAATGCGGTTGCCTGGGCGACCATCGCCGGTCTCATCTGATCCGACACGTCGGCGAGGTCCGTCTTCTCTCCGCAGACGCGAAGCAGCATCAGCGTGCGAACGTGCTCGATCAGGTGGTCGCAGAAGCGCTCGACGGTTCGCCCGCTCTGCAACGCCGCATCCAGCGCCATAAGCGCCCCGGCTGCATCGTTCTTGGCGACGGACTCCATCACGGCAAAGGCCAGTTCATCGTGCGGCGGCGGGATCACCAAGTCCGCGATCTCGGTGGTGAGGTGATCCGCCTCGTACGAAAGGAGCTTATCCAGCAGCGAGAGCGCGTCGCGCATGGATCCGCCCGCCAGTCTGGCCACCCGTCCAAGCACGCCCTTGTCGGCTTGGATCTTCTGTGCGTCCAGGATCATTTGGAGGTGGTCCGCGATCGCACCCGTGCCGATGGCGTGGAAGTCGAAGTTCTGGCACCGGCTCTTGATCGTGGCGGGGACTTTCTGCGGTTCGGTGGTAGCCAGAATGAACTTGACGTGCTCGGGCGGTTCCTCGAGCGTCTTAAGCAGCGCATTGAAGGCACCGGTACTGAGCATGTGGACTTCGTCGATGATGTAGACCTTGAATCGCGCTCGGGCGGGTCTGAATGCGGCGTTGCTGCGAAGTTCGCGGATGTTGTCGACGCCGGTGTTACTGGCGGCGTCGATCTCGACGACGTCGACGTCCTCGCCCTCCGCGACGGCGATGCACGATTCACACTGACAGCATGGTGTTTGGGTCGGTTCTTCGCTGGACAGGCAGTTCAGTGCCTTGGCCAGAATGCGGGCCATCGACGTCTTGCCCACGCCGCGTGTTCCGGTAAAGAGGTATCCGTGATGGACTCGCCCCGAAGCGATCGCGTTTTTCAGCGTGGTCGCGATCGCTTCCTGCCCGACGATCTCGTCGAAGGTCTTGCTGCGATAGGCTCGGGCCAAGACGCGATAAGACATTCCAACCTGACTCCCGTTCGCTGGTGTAGTAATTCAAACAGACGGCCTCTAATCCGAACCCCGACCGTGAGGGAGGGGCGGTACTTGCATCGGTCAAGCCGCTTCCTGACGGGCGCGGTTCGGATCAGGATACGCGTGCCCAATTCTGAATCACTACAGTAGGTGCTCCCATCGCCCGGCGCTGCGTTCCCGCAGTCGCCGGTGCAGAACGTACGACCGGCCGCCTTTGACGGCCAGGCGGTCCACGGCACCTGAATGAAACAGATGGGCTGCTCTGTCCCCAGCCTGACCCG
>JADFOB010000201.1 GCA_022563055.1 Planctomycetota bacterium | reverse complement strand
CCGGGACTATCACCGTGCAAGGGGCTGCTTCGCCCCCGACCGAGTTGTGACCGGAGGATTCACTCGGCGTTACCGATTGCATGAACGATGCAGCCTGCACGAACGAGGCCTACTGCATCCCGGACGAGGCGGGCGGTTTCCCAGGGGTCTGCTACGTACCGAAGAACCGATACCTGAGCGTCGCCCCCAACCCGGCCAACGACATCCTGACGGCGCGGCGTCTCAGTGTCGTTCTATTCGATCGTAGTTGCGGCGGATTGGGTAACACGTCTTGCATAAGCAACGCCCAGTGCGCCGGCAACCCGGACGGAACCACTTGCGACGACGTACGGACTGGATCGCAGGTTATTGGATGGTTCGGTCAACCGGGCGTGGCCGGATCCACTGGCATAGTCGATGAAGCCGGTCGTCACTACACGATCTGGACGGACTTGACCTTCCCGATTGAATGCGGCGTGGACGAGCTGTGTCCGCCCGGATCGCACTGTGACACTGGTCTGGATGCCAGTAACACATGCCGATTCGACATCGGCGACACGGAGGTTCCCTCGACAATCGTTCATCTGAGTGGTTGTCACATCGCGCCCAAGAGGCGGGACACTCGGCCAGGGGTGGACGAGAACGAAGCAGCCAACGACTACCTGATCGAAGCGATTGCCTTTGGATCAGACATCAGCGATCCGTCCAGCTACTCCATTCCCTTGGAACTGCGAACCGTGGTCGCTTGGGGCGACATGACGGGCGGCATCCAGAACAACATCGCGCTCCCGCCGAACAACGCACCCGGTTTCCTCGATATTCTTCACCAGGTGAACCGATTCAAGAACCAAGGCAAAGCCACGACCGCATGGCTTGACCTTGATCCGCAGGTGCCCGACCAGGATGTGGGCTTCCTCGATATGCTCCAAGGAGTGAATGGCTTCAAAGACCAACCCTACCCGTTCGACGATCCGTGCACCTGCGCCGGATTGGCGCCGTGCAATTGACTCAAACGGACCGAGCTACGCCGCGCCGAACGTAGAAAGTAGGGTAGGTTGGGAACCTGACGAATGACGTGCGCTCGGGCGGTCGTTTCCGGACTTGTTCAACGGCCGCCTGTTGCAGGGAACGCATAACTCCCGCTCTCTCAAAGGTTTGGGCGGGTGGCCCAAGTCTTCAGACTTGGGGGCTCGATTCGATCGGGTTACGACGGCGAGTAAGCTGCCTGATCTCCTGCTCGGAAGCAATCGCGACCCCAGGTTCAGAGAACCTGGGCCACCCACCCGCCGGGCTGCCATGCCACGTTGACGTTAGAGAACCCTGGTCTATACTGAGATGCATCGTCCGCACGGGCTGGGATCGCCTGTTCCGCGCGGGTTTTCGGCGGTCCGGGCTCGCGGTGTCGGTTCTTAGGAGCGGCGTTTGCCGGCGCTCTGCGACGACTGCGGGGGGCGGCGGCTGATTCTTCCATAAGCTGTCAGGGTCGGCGGCAAAATCGCCCGACCCTTCTTCCTAACCTAACGGGAGGAAGCGATGCGTAGGACCGGTTTCCTCACAGGCCATGCAGGCCTCGCAGGTCATCATACTTGGGTTCGTCTTCTTGGAGCGGTTGCGCTGGCGTGGGGTTGTGCCTCCGGCGTCCCGGCGTCCGCCCAACAAGGCGGCGACGCGGCGGTCGCCATCCCGGCGGACGCAACACCGGCGTCGCTCTTTACCGACTTTCTGCACTACGCCCGTCTGGGGCGATTCACCATGGCGGACACGTACGCCCGTGCGCTGCTCGCGCGTCCCGATCTGAACCCGGTCGAACTGTTGGAAGTCGCCAATCGTGACAAGAAGAGTGTCGACACGCTCCTGATCATCATCAAGAACTCGTCGATCGGGGAAAGCGCGGTCAAAGTGCTGGCGCTGCTCGAAGAAGGCGAGCACCAGCGGCGTAAGGATTCGGAGCGCATCACAGACAATATCGAGAAACTCGGCGGAAACCCACAGCAGGAGTATCGCGCCCGGCGGCACCTGGCTGAGTCCGGCGAGTACGCCGTTCCTCCCATGGTGGCAGCGCTGAGCGATCCCGCTCGTGGGCAGCTCGAGGCCCGGATTGTCTCCGCACTGTCGCAGATCGGCGGTCCGGCGGTCGGTCCGCTCGCCATCGCGACGGCTGTCACCGACGACACGGTCCGGCTAAACCTCCTCACGGCGCTGGGTGAGCTTGGGTATCCCCAGGCGATTCCCTATCTTCGCAAGCTGATGGCCAATGCCGAGATGCCGCAGCAAACCAAGGCGGCTGCTCAGCGGGCCGTCGAGCGGATCGAAACCCTCGCCGGTCGGACTTTCCCCGGCTCGCCGGCGGAGCTCTTCTTCTGGCTGGCGGAGAAATACTACAACGAAGAGCCCTCGGTCCGGGCGGATCCGCGGTTGGCCAACGCCAACGTCTGGTATTGGGATTCCCAGACGCAGTCGCTTGTCGCAACGGTGATCCCGCAGCGCATCTTCGGTCCGGTGATGGCCATGCGGTGCTGCGAGGAGGCCCTCCTGCTCCGCAACGACCATGCGCCGTCGATTGCACTATGGTTGGCGGCCAACATCCGACGCGAAAGCCGCCTTGGGATGGACATCGAAAGCGGTGATCCCGAAGAGCTCGGTGAGCCCGACGGCACGCGCCCGGCGGTCTTCCCGCGAGCGCTCTACTTCACGCAGGCGGCCGGCCCACGCTATGCACACCTTGTGCTTGACCGGGCGGTTCACGAGGAGGACTCAGCCGTCGCCCTGGGAGCGATCGAAGCGTTGCGTCTCACCGCCGGTGAGTCGTCGCTGATCGGGACCGAAGCCTACAAGCAACCGCTCGTGCGGGCGCTGAAGTTTCCCGACCTTGTCGTCCGGATACGGGCGGCCCTTGCGCTGGGTGCCGCTCTTCCAAAATCGCGTTTTGTCGATGCGGAGCACGTCATGCCGCTTCTGGCGCGGGCCTTGACGCTCCGAGGGCAAGAGGAGTTTCTCGTTGTGGACAACGACGAGCGAAGCCTCAACCGCGTGATGGGCGCGCTGCGAGGCGACAATCGCGTCGTCCTTGGCGAAGCCAACACGTATCGTGCCTTCGGGCGAGCCCGTGTGGAGTTCCAGGCTCCTGCCGGCATCTTCCTGGCGACGGACGTGGTGGAGCCGGGGCTCAGGGTCTCCTTGGCGCAGCTTCGCTCCGAGGCAGCCTACGCCAAAACGCCCGTGGTCGTGCTGGTCAAACCCACGCATGACCTGATGGCCCAGGAGCTTGCCAAGGCGGATCGGTACGTGGCGGTCGTGGATGCGTCTGCCGACGGCGCCGCCCTCGAGGCGGCCCTGCAACGAGTGCGGAATCGCACAAACCAGACGGCATTGAATACCGACCTCGCCTTGTCGCTGGCGTTGGAAGCAGCTCGGACGCTTCACGCGATTGCCGTCGACGGGCGAACCGTATACGCCGTCGGGCGCGCCGAGCGCGCGCTGACCACGGCACTTGCCTCGGACAGTGAGGAACTGCAAATCGCGGTGGCGGCGGTCCTGGCGCATGTGCGAACATCGTCCGCTCAGGCGAGCCTCGCCCAACTCGGACTGGATGCGGGTCAAGCGGACTCGTTGCGTCTCTCCGCCCTTCATGCGTTGACGGCGTCGGCCAAGAACAACGGCCACCCGCTTTAAAAACATCA
>JADFOB010000200.1 GCA_022563055.1 Planctomycetota bacterium | reverse complement strand
CCTCGGCGCCAGTTGTTGGCTATCCAGCCGTCGATCCACTGGGTGAGACCCTTGATGACATACTCGCTGTCGCTGACCAGTTGCACACGCCACCGTCTCGAATCGTTCAGTGCCTCGAGCCCCCCAATGACGGCCATGAGTTCCATGCGATTGTTGGTCGTGTCGGGTTCCCCGCCCCAGAGTTTCTTGACCTTCCCGGAAGCGGCGTGCTTGAGCATAGCCGCCCAACCACCGGGGCCGGGATTGCCGCTGCAAGCCCCATCCGTGATCAGAATAACGTCGGGTGAATCGCTCAAGGACTGTACGCTCCCAAGCCGTGTCGTTTCGAGTCGGTTGGAGTAGTATAGCAGCGGGCAAGCTGTTCACCAGAATCTTTCGGCGGGGCCGGGCATCGATAGGTCTGCGACAGAATCGGCGCACGTTGCGATTTCGTGAATGGCCGCGCAGACTCAGCGGCGTTGCCTGCATTGTTTGCAGCCCCAGCGGGCGAATGACAACAGCCCAGCGATGAGGGGGCTGTCCGTTTAGAGCATTCCCCGTTTCTGTGTTCCGAGCCGCGGGTTTGAGCCCGCGCGGTTTCGGCGGACTCGATGCCGTTTCCACCCCGGTACCACCGGCAGACGAGAACGGGAAATGCTGTAGCGCTCCGACACTTGTGATTCGATGGGTGCCATGGGCAAGCTCCACCTTGCCCCTGCTTGGTTGCTCCCGAAAACACGGGCAAACAAGTCTGCCCATGGCACCCAACAGAACCCGTCGAAACGTCGAAACGGTAAAACGTCGAAATATTGAAAAGTCGAGACCTTCGACCAGCGACCTCTTCTCTGCGTCTGGGTGTCGCTGTGGTTCTTTCGCAGCCTTGCTTGGGGGGAAACACGCCGGACCCACAAAACAAGATCCCCCCCCCAAGACGAGCTACGCTCCACGTCGATTGACGCCTAGCTGCGCGCGCAGTAGAAGGGCATCTATCGTCAGGTGTGCCCGCTGAATACGGGCTGATATCATAGTCCTCGAACCTGATCAGGACCGGCCTGGGTAGCTGGCCAATCGCCCGCCGTGCGGGGATTTACGTAGGGAAGCGACGCTTGTCTCGACTTGCCCGCGGGACGGGAATCGCACAACATCGCCCCACCCAACGCCGTTCCTGGCGGCAAACGTACGGGAGAATAAACATGACCGTACCTCAGTCGCGGAAGATTTACGTTTCGGGAAACCTCCATCCCGACATCCAAGTACCCATGCGGGAGATCAGCCTGTCGCCGATCCCGGATCGAAACGAGGTCGTGCAGACCGCTGATGGGCCGATCACGGTCTACGACCCCTCCGGACCCTACACCGACGCAAACGTGACGATCGATCTGCGGAAAGGGCTGCCACCGCTTCGGATCGACTGGATCCGTGCTCGCGGCGATGTCGAGATCTGCGAAGGTCGCAAACTCAAACCCCAAGACGACGGATACAAGCGTGCGGACGGCGCAGCCAATGTGGAACGCTTCCCCGAAAGCTCGCGCCGGCGAACGATGCGGGCAAAACCCGGTGCCATCGCGACGCAGATGCACTATGCCCGCAAGGGGATCATTACGCCGGAGATGGAGTTCGTGGCCATCCGTGAAAACCAGCGGCGCGAGCGGAATACCAAGGCAATCGCCGCCCACCACCGCGGTGAGGCGCTCGGCGCATCCATCCCGGACGTCATTACGCCCGAGTTCGTTCGAGATGAGGTGGCTCGAGGGCGGGCGATCATCCCGGCCAACGTCAACCACCCCGAGAGCGAACCCATGATCATCGGGCGAAACTTCCTCGTGAAGATCAACGCCAACATCGGCAACTCCGCCGTCAGCTCCTCCATCGATGAAGAAGTCGACAAGATGATCTGGTCCACGCGCTGGGGCGCCGACACGGTCATGGACCTCTCCACGGGAAAGAACATCCACGAAACGCGCGAGTGGATCATTCGCAACTCGCCGGTGCCGATCGGAACCGTCCCGATCTATCAAGCGTTGGAGAAAGTCGACGGAGTCCCGGAGGAACTCACGTGGGAGCTTTACCGCGACACACTCATCGAACAGGCTCAGCAGGGCGTGGACTACTTTACGATCCACGCCGGCGTGCTGCTGCGTTACATCCCGCTGACCGCCAAGCGCGTGACGGGCATCGTTTCGCGGGGCGGAGCGATCCTGGCCAAGTGGTGCCTCACCCACCATCAGGAGAACTTCCTCTACACGAAGTTCGAGGAAATCTGCGAGATCATGCAAGCCTACGACGTCGCCTTCTCGCTCGGCGACGGCCTGCGACCGGGCTCGATCGCCGACGCCAACGATGAGGCCCAATTCGCCGAGCTCGAAACCCTCGGTGAGCTGACGCGGATCGCCTGGAAACACGACGTGCAGACGATGGTCGAGGGTCCGGGCCACGTACCCATGCACATGATCAAGGAGAACATGGACAGGCAGCTCGAAGTGTGCGGCGAGGCACCCTTTTACACGCTCGGACCGCTCACGACCGACATCGCTCCCGGTTACGACCACATTACCAGCGCGATCGGCGCCGCGATGATCGGCTGGTTCGGAACAGCCATGCTCTGCTATGTCACGCCGAAAGAGCACCTGGGTCTGCCCAACCGCGAGGACGTCAAGGAGGGCGTGATTACCTACAAGATCGCAGCCCACGCAGCGGACCTGGCCAAGGGGCATCCGGGAGCCCAACTTCACGACGACGCGATCTCCAAAGCCCGGTTCGAGTTCCGCTGGGAGGATCAATTCAACCTTTCGCTCGCTCCGGACACCGCGCGCGATTACCACGATGAGACCCTGCCGCAGGACAGTGCGAAGGTTGCGCACTTCTGCTCGATGTGCGGACCGAACTTCTGCTCGATGAAGATCACGCAGGACGTCCGTGATTACGCCGCTTCCCATGGCATACCCGAGTCGGACGCCATTCAAGTTGGCATGGCCGAGAAAGCGAAAGAATTCAAGGAGGCCGGCGGACAGATCCCGGCGTTCGACATAAGCCAGCCGAACGTTCGACCGGCCGGTACGGTCATCGGCGTCCCGCCGAATGATCCGGAGCCCTTCCCGGAGGGTGGCATGTACGCCGGCACCCTGGTGGTTAGCGTACCGAGCGATGCGAAGGGTTGCTTTACCATGACTGTGCAGCCCTTCCCGGCGTCGCAGTTGGTGGACCAATTTAGCCAGTTCGTTCCGCTTCTGGGCGTCCAACCGGCGAAGATCACGGTTCAAACCGGTCGCTGCTGCTTCGACTTGGAGGATAGTCCCGTCGGGGGCGAGAGTTGCTTCAACGGAATCACGGCCAGTCAGTGCGAGGATCAGCCCGGCCTCAAGGTCTTTGAGCCGGACGCCTCCTGCAACGACCCCTGCCCACCGGTTTGCGGCGACGGCATTACCGATCCGCCCGACGAGGAGTGCGACGATGGAGTGGATAACGCCGACACTCTACCGGATGCGTGCCGCACGGATTGCACACTACCGGCCTGCGGGGACAACGTGACGGACAGCGACGAAGAGTGCGACGGCACGGATGCCGCAAGCTGTCCCGGCGACTGCCGGCCGGACTGTACATGCCGCGTGTGCGGGGACGGAATCCTTGACCCCGGCGAGGCGTGCGACGACGGCCCGGCGAATTCCGACACGACGCCCGACGCCTGCCGGACGGATTGCACGTTCCCATCTTGCGGTGACGGC